>CAJFVL010000011.1 GCA_904420465.1 uncultured Clostridium sp. | reverse complement strand
GAGGAGCCGTTGCCCAGGTGGCAGGAGATCAGCTTCAGCTCCTCGATGGGCTTGCCCAGCATGGCGGCGGCCCGCTGGGAGACATACTTGTGGCTGGTGCCGTGGAAGCCGTAGCGGCGGACCTTGTCCTGCTCATAGTACTCATAGGGGAGGGCGTAGGTGTAGGCCACAGGGGGCATGGTCTGGTGGAAGGCGGTATCGAACACAGCCACCATGGGGGTGCTGGGCATCAGGGACTGGCAGGCCTTGATGCCGATGATGTTGGCGGGATTATGGAGGGGGGCCAGGGGGTTGCACTCCTCAATGGCGTCCATGACCTCATCGGTGATGAGGACGGACTGGGCGAACTTTTCGCCGCCGTGGACCACCCGGTGCCCCACCGCGCCGATCTCCTCCATGGAGGAAATCACGCCGTTCTTGGGGTCCACCAGGGCGTTCAGCACGGTCTGAATGGCCTCTGAGTGGGTGGGCATGGCCACCTCGGCGTCCTTGATGGGGTCCTTGCCGGCGGGCTTATAGGTGAACCTGCCGTCGATGCCGATGCGCTCGCACAGGCCCTTGGCCAGCACCTGCTGGGTCTCGGGGTTGAGCAGCTGATACTTCAGGGAGGAACTGCCGGCGTTGATGACCAGAATATTCATGGGAATCGCGCTCCTTCACAAATCAGATTTGAAACAGGTTGGGGTTGCCTTGAGCCCCGAAATGCTCTAAAATAATAAGGCACGCCTGTGTTGTTTTATTGTACCGCGTTTTGCCGGAATGGACAACCGTTTTTTTGCAAATTGTCCCATTTTTTCTTGAGGAGGAGAGAGCGCCCATGGCGGTGGCCGGAATCGTGGCCGAATACAACCCCTTTCATACCGGTCACGCCTATCAGATTGCCCGGACCCGGGCGGTTCTGGGGGAGGACTGCGCCGTGGTGGCCGTTATGAGCGGAAACTGGGTTCAGGGGGGGCGTCCCGCCGTTACGGACAAGTGGACCCGGGCCCGGCTGGCCCTGCTGGGGGGCGTGGACCTGGTGCTGGAGCTGCCCACCGTGTGGGCGGTGTCCTCGGCGGAGTCCTTTGCCCGGGGGGCGGTGGCCCTGCTGGCCCTCACACAGGTGGTGGATGTGCTCTCCTTCGGCAGTGAGTGCGGGGAGGTAGACAAGCTCCAGCGCATCGCCCTCTGCCTCAACAGCCCGGTGTACGAGGCCGGTCTGCGCCGCTTTGTAGGCGAGGGGATGCCCTTCGCCGCCGCCCGACAGGGGGCGGTATGCGGGCTGCTGGGCCAGGAACTGGCCGGGCTGCTCTCATCTCCCAACAACAATCTGGGCGTGGAATACCTGCGGGTGCTGGACAGCCTGGACAGTGGGATGCGCCCCATGACCGTCCGGCGGGAGGGCGCCCCCCACGACAGCCTGATTGGGGAGGGGGAGCGCCCGAACTTTCTCTCCGCCACCCAGCTGCGCGCCTTTTTAGAGCGGGAGGACTGGTCAGAAGCGGAGCCCTACCTTCCGAAGCGGGGGCTGGAGGTCCTTCAAAGCGGCTGGAAGGGCTTCCCCAGCCTGAAACGGGCGGAGCGGGCCGTTCTGGCCCGGCTGCGGGTGATGACTGCCGGAGACTGGGCAGAACTTCCCGACAGCGGGGCGGGGGAGGGGCTTCCCCCGCGCCTGGAACGGGCGGGGCGGCAGTGCCGCTCCCTGGAGGAGTTTTTTGCCCTGGCCAAGCCCAGGCACTGGACCAATGCCCGGCTGCGCCGCCTGGTGGTGTGGGCCTATTTGGGCCTCATCCAGGCGGACCGGCCTGATCGTCCGCCCTATCTCCGGGTGCTGGGATTCAACCGCCGGGGACAGGAGCTGCTGCGGGAGATGAAGCAGAAGGCGGCCCTGCCCATCCTGACCAAGCCGGCCCGCGTCCGGGAGCTGGGCGAGGGGAGCCGCCGCCTTTTCGAGCTGGAGGCCCGGTGCACCGACCTGTACGGCCTCTGCCTGGAGGAGATTCCGCCTGCGGGGCTGGAGTGGACCCAGAGCCCGGTGCGGACCAACTAGAAAGGAGCACGTTTTGACCAAGGAAGCGAAAAAAATCATAGGTTATCTGCCCTGGGCCGCGGCGCTGGTTCTGCCATTGCTCCTGGCGGCCCTCTTCGAGGGGCTGAAAGGGAACAAGGCGCTGATGGACGGCTGGGTGTCCGGCGTCATGGCCCCGGTGGAGCAGTTCCTGGGGCGGCTGTGGTCGGTGTTCCCCTTTTCAGTGGCCGAGGTGCTTACCGCCCTGGTGTTGGCAGGGAGCGTGTTCTGGATCATTCGGGCGGTGGTGCTGGTGATCCGAAGGCGGGATGGGAAGGCCTTCCTCCGCCGCCTGCTGGCACTGGCCTGCGTCGTGCTGTGGCTGTGGGCCGCGGTCTGCTGGATGTGGAACGCCGCCTATTACGCCTCCAGCTTTCAGGAGAAGAGCGGCCTGACGGTGGAGCCCTACTCGGTGGAGACCCTGGCCCAGGTGACCGCCCTCTTTGCCCAGCGGGCGGCGGAATACTCCACCCGGGTGGCCCGGGATGAAGCCGGCCTCTTTGCCGAGGACAGGGAGGAGCTGTTTGACCGGGGCGTGTCCATTTATGAGGAGCTGACAAGGGAATTTTCCTGTCTGGAGCTGAAGGCCTCTGTTCGGGTGAAGCCCCTTGTTTTCTCACGGCTTCAGAGCATCCTGGGATTTACCGGGGTGTATTTTCCCTTCACCGGGGAGGCCAACGTGAATGTGGATGCCCCGCTGTGTCTGCTGCCAGCCACCATCGCCCATGAGATGGCCCACCAGCGGATGGTGGCCTCGGAGCAGGAGGCCAACTTTGTGGGCATCGCCGCCGCCGTCACCAGCGGAGACCCGGTATTCCAGTATTCCGGCTACCTGATGGGCCTGATCCAGCTGTGCAATGCCCTGGTCCCGGTGGACGGGGAGGCGTGGAACGAGATCGTCCAGCAGTATTTCACCCAGGAGATGGCCAATGACTGGAATGACAACAACGCCTATTGGGCAGCGCTGTCCTCGCCGGTGGAGGATGCGGCCGGGCAGGTATATGATACATTTTTAAAGAGCAACGACCAGGAGCTGGGCATGCGCTCCTATGGGGCCTGCGTAGATCTGCTGGTGGCCTACTTCGGCCCTGAGGCGGAGGGAGCTGTCCAGTGAATCCGCTTGTCAGAAAGATTCGGCCTCGCCGTGATGACTCGGCCGGTATTGCATAAGGGGGACCAGACCATGACCGATTACTTTCATCTCTCCATCAGCCGGGACAGTTTGCTGTCCCTGTCCAGCCTGGGGCTGGCCCACCTGGGGGACAGCGTGTTCGAGGTGATGGTGCGCGCCTGGCTGTGCCTCCACGGGAAAGCGAAGGCCAAGGATCTCCACCGGGCCACCGTCCGCTATGTGGCCGCCCCCGCCCAGGCGGAACGGGCGGAGCGCATCCTGCCCCTGCTCACCCAGGAGGAGGCTGACGTGTTCCGCCGGGGGAGGAACACTGCCCCCCACTCGGTGCCCAAGGCGGCCACCCGGGCCCAGTACCAGGCGGCCACCGGGCTGGAGGCCCTCTTCGGCTGGCTCTACCTTCAGGGGTGCACGGACCGGCTCAATGAGCTGTTTTCCGTGATGATGGAGGGGGAGGGGGCCTGAGCGGGTCGCCGTCTGCCGCCGGGCGGCCGCAGGGGGCCGCCCCTGCAAACTGTATTTTCTTCACGCTCAACTCTGACCATGAGGTGATTTTATGCCTTTAGACGCGCTCTGCCTGTCTGGTCTGGTCCACGAGCTGGACCAGACCGTCACCGGCGGAAAAATCGACAAGATCTATCAGCCCGGCCGGGACGAGGTGGTGCTGGCGCTGCGTACTCCCGCCCGGGGAAACGTGCGGCTGCTGCTCTCCGCCAACCCCAGCCATCCCCGGCTCCAGCTGACCGGAATTTCCCGGGAAAACCCGGACAAGCCCCCCATGTTCTGCATGCTGCTGCGCAAGCACCTGTCCGGCGCCCGCATCCTGGCGGTGGACCAGACCCACCTGGAGCGGGTGGTTACCCTGCGGCTGGAGGCCCTGGACGAGCTGGGGGACCGGGTGGAGCGGCGGCTGGTGCTGGAGGCTCTGGGCCGCCGGGCCAACCTGATTCTGCTGGACGGGGAGGGCCGCATCCTGGACTGCCTGCGCCGGGTGGACGGGGACCTGTCCGCCCAGCGGCAGGTGCTGCCCGGCCTGTTCTACCGCCTGCCGCCTCCCCAGGACAAGGCCGACCCCACCGCCCTGGACCGGGCGGAGCTGGAGGGCCTGCTCGCACGCGCCCCCGAGGAGGCCCAGGCCGACAAGTGGCTGCTGGACACCTTTAACGGCCTGTCTCCCCTGATCTGCCGGGAGCTGGCCCAGCGGGCGGGGGGCGCGGTGGACGTGCGGCTGAACCTCCTGGGCGGGCCGGGCCGGGCCCGCCTGCTGGACGGACTGGAGGAGCTACTGCGCATCGTGAAGGAAAATCACTTCACACCTACTATGATTCTGATGGAAGGGCGGCCCCGGGACTTCACCTTTCTTCCGGTGACCCAGTATGGAAACGCGGCGGAGCTGACTGCCTTCCCCACCTTTTCCCAGCTGCTGGACCGCTTCTACGAGGAGCGGGAGAGCCAGGAGCGGGTGCGGCAGAAGGGCCAGGACCTGATCCGGTCGGTGACCAGCGCCCGGGACCGCACCGCCCGCAAGCTGGCGAACCAAGAGAAAGAGCTGGCCGCCACCCGGGACCGGGAGCGGCTGCGCCAGTTCGGGGATATCATCACCAGCAGCCTCTACCAGATGGAGCGGGGGATGGCCCGGCTGCGGGCCCAGAATTTCTATGACCCGGAGGGGGGCGAGGTGGAGATTCCCCTGGACCCCCTGCTCACCCCCCAGCAGAACGCGGCGAAATATTATAAGGAGTACAACAAGGCCAAAAAGGCGGAGGAGATGCTGACCATCCAGCTGGAGAAGGGCCGGCGGGAGCTGGACTACCTGAACAGCGTGCTGGAGAACATCACCCTGGCCGAGGGAGAGCGGGATCTGGGAGAGATCCGCCAGGAGCTCACCGATACCGGATACCTGCGGCGGCCCTCCAAGGCCAAGGACCGGGGAAAGCGGGTGGCCTCCAAGCCCATGGAGTTCCGGTCCAGTACGGGTCTGCGCATCTCGGTGGGGAAGAACAACACCCAGAACGACCTGCTCACCTGCAAGCTGGCCGGGAAGGGTGACATCTGGTTCCACACCCAGAAGATCCACGGCTCCCATGTTATCCTGTGGACTGAGGGGGAGGAGCCTGATCTGGCCAGCGTGAACGAGGCGGCCCGGCTGGCCGCCTGGTTCTCCCAGGGCCGGGAGAGCGGCAAGGTTCCGGTGGACTATACCCCCGCCCGGTATGTGAAAAAGCCGGCCGGAGCCCGGCCGGGCATGGTGGTCTACACCACCTATGAGACCGCCTGGGTGGAGCCGGACGGAGAGCTGGCCCGAAAGCTGCGGGTGAAATAGCGCATCCGATCTGAGGGAGTCCCGCCTGCTTGGCGGGACTCCCTGCAGCCTGCCCAAAAGGTCTGTGAACCTTTTGGGCAGGCTGATTTTTGCACTGCGGCGCGTGCAATAGACTGCTTCCCGCGTACCGCCCTCTCCCCGGCATATTTGTCCATCCGCCGGAATACACTAGGACAAAGCGGATATGGACAGAGGAGAGGTGGCTATGGTTCATCAGACGGTACAGGGGGCCCGGCGGACCGGGCGGAGCGCGGCGGCCGGCGGGGGCCGCAGGGCCGGGGGCGCATACCGGCAGGAGCGGGCCCGCCTGCTGCAGCTGCTGGTATGTCTGGCGGTTTTTCTGATGGTATTCATCGGGCGGGGCGTCTTTCCCGAGCGCCTGCTGCAGGTGCGGGACAACCTGCTCTCCCTGATTTCCTCCGACGCTGATTTTCAGGCGGCCTTCTCCGGCCTGGGGGAGTCCATGGCCGGGGAAGAGAGTCTGCTGGACCAGCTGGGGGAGTTCTGCATTCAGGTGTTCGGCGTGTCGGAGGCGGAGCAGGACCCGACACAGCCGGAGGCCGTCCCTCAGCTCACCAGCCTGCTGGACCAGGAGCGGCAGTTTTTGAGTGAAGAGCCCGACCAGCGGACGCTGGCGGGGCACTTTTTCCGCGAGGAGGGGATGGAGCTGCCGGCGGCGGAGGAGCAGCCGGTCCAGACGGAACCCGCCCAGGAGGCCCCCGCGCCGGAGGAGGCTGAACAGGCGGCGGAGGTGGGGACTGTGGTGCAGCTGTCCGGCTATGACGGCGAGGCGCTGCCGGAAGGGTATACCATGGACTGCCTGTCCCTGGGAACACTGGAAACCATGACGCCGGTGCTGGGCCGGCTCACCTCCCCCTACGGCTACCGGGACCACCCCGTCAACGGAAAGTACCTGTTCCACGGCGGGGTGGACATCAGCGGGGACAAGGGCACGCCGATTCAGTGCTTTGCCGCCGGGACGGTGGAATTTGTGGGGGAGAATGACTCCTACGGTCTGTATCTCCAGGTGGACCACGGAAACGGAGTCAAGTCCTTCTATGCCCACTGCAGCTCCATCTGTGTGAAAAAGGGCCAGACTGTGGCCCTGGGGGAGAAGCTGGGAGAGGTGGGGGACACCGGGATGGCCACCGCGTCCCATCTCCATCTGGAGCTGCAGTGCGCCGGGCAGCATATTGATCCGGCCTATTATATCGACCTGCTCAGCGACCAGTGAGGCTGGGCAGGGTGGAGGCCACCGGCGGATTTTTTCTGCTGGCCGCCTGGCTGAACTACCTGGACCGGGACCGGATTGTCCCTCTGGTCATGGCGGCCTGCCTGCTCCATGAGCTGGGACACTATTTGGCCATCCGGCTGCTGGGCGGAGATATGAAGCTGATCCGCTTAACAGCTGTTGGAGCGGAGATGGTGCTCTCCCGTCCGCTGAGCTATGGCCGGGAGGGGGCGGCGGCCCTGGCCGGCCCCCTGGTCAATTTGATGCTGGCCGCCCTGTTCTGCCGGTGGAGCTGGGGACAGCTCTTCGCCGGGCTGAGCCTGGTGCTGGGCTGCTTCAATCTGCTGCCGGTGGGCAGACTGGACGGAGGCCGGCTGGTGTTCTGCCTCCTGTCCCTTCTGGCCGGACCGGAGGCGGCCCGCCGGGTCCAGGGGAGGCTGGACGGAATCTGCACCGGCGCTCTGCTGGCCGGCGGCCTTTGGCTGGCGGGAGCGGGGCGCAACATCACCCTGCTGCTGGTCTCCCTCTGGCTTCTGGTAAATTTTCTCAGTGAACAGGATTTGCAATTTGGGTCTTGCCACAGAGGCCGGAAGCGAGTAAAATAAAAAGACACTATCCACATAAAGACGAGGGATCGGCCATCATGAACCGCGCGCTGGAGCATATTTTATCCAAAGTGCAGAAGCCTGCCCGCTACACCGGCGGAGAATACAACGCAGTGGTCAAGGACCGTCAGTCCGTGGCCACTCGTTTTGCCCTGTGTTTTCCCGACACATACGAGATCGGCATGTCCAACCTGGGCTGCCGCATTTTATACGGGGTGATGAACCGGGAGAAGGACATTTGGTGTGAGCGCTGCTTTGCCCCATGGGGAGACATGGAGGAGGAGATGCGCCGGGAGGGATTGTTCCTCTACGGCCTTGAGAGCGGGGACCCCATCTCCGACTTCGACATCATCGGCTTCTCCCTGGGGTACGAGATGTCCTATACCAACGTGCTCAACATGCTGGATCTGGCCGGGCTGCCCCTGCGCTCGGCCGACCGGCCTGACCTGTCCCCCCTGGTCATCGCAGGGGGGACCTGCTGCTACAACCCGGAGCCCCTGGCCCCCTTTATCGACCTGTTCGTCCTGGGGGAGGGGGAGGAGGTCACCCTGGAGTACATCGCCCTCCACCGCCAGGCCCGGGACGAGGGCTGGTCCAAGGAGGAGTTTCTGCGGGAGGCCGCCCGGATCGAGGGCATCTACGTCCCCTCCTTTTACGAGCCCATCTACAAGGAGGACGGCCGCCTGGAGGAGATGCGGGTGGTAGAGGGCTCCGGCGCCCATGAGATGGTGCGCAAGCGCATCGTACAGGATATGGACAAGTCCTATTTCCCGGTCAAAACCATCATTCCCTCCACCGAGATTGTACACGACCGGGTGATGCTGGAGCTGTTCCGGGGCTGTATCCGGGGCTGCCGTTTCTGCCAGGCGGGCTATGTCTACCGCCCGGTGCGGAATCGAAGCCCCGAGCTGCTGGCCGAATACGGCAAGGCGGCCTGCCAGGACTCGGGCTATCAGGAGATGACCCTGTCCAGCCTGTCCTCCACCGATTACCCCTGTCTGCTGGAGCTGTGCGACAACCTGCTGGACTACTGCGCTCCCCGGGATATCGGGGTATCCCTGCCCTCCCTGCGGGCGGACACCTTCTCCATGAACCTGATGGAGCGCCTCCAGCGGGTGCGCAAGGGCGGACTCACCTTTGCTCCCGAGGCGGGCACCCAGCGCCTGCGGGACGCCATCAACAAAAACCTCACCGAAGAGGACCTGCTCCAGTCGGTGCGCACCTGCTTCTCCGGCGGGTGGAACGGGGTCAAGCTCTATTTCATGCTGGGCCTGCCCACCGAGACCGACGAGGACGTGCTGGGCATCGCCGACCTGGCCCGAAAGGTCTACTTCGCCTGGCGGGAGTGCACCCCCAACAAGGCCCGGGGGGTGCGGATCACCGTGTCCACCTCCTGGTTTGTCCCCAAGCCCCACACCGCCTTTCAGTGGGAGGCCCAGATCACCCGGGAGGAGTACCAGCGCCGGGTGGACCTGCTGCGGGACGCTCTGAAGCGGGACAAGTCCATTACCTACAACTGGCATGATCCGGAGACCAGCTATCTGGAGGCCGTTCTCTCCCGGGGGGACCGGCGGCTGGCCGACGTGCTGGAGTGCGCCTGGCGGCACGGGGCCAAAATGGACTCCTGGAGCGAGTATTTTGATTTTCAGCGGTGGATGGACGCCCTGGCCGAGTGCGGGGTGGACGGGGACTTTTACGCCCACCGGGAGCGGCCCAGGAACGAGGTGTTCCCCTGGTGCCGCATTGACACCATGGTCACCCCCGCTTTCCTGTGGCGGGAGCGGGAGCAGTGCTACGCCTCCCGGACCACCCCGGACTGCCGCACCCGGTGTTCGGGCTGCGGAGCCAACCGCCTGCTGGAGGGAGGGGTGTGTAATGGCTGACCGTCTGCTGTTCTCCAAGCTGGGCCGGGCCCGGTACATCTCTCACCTGGACCTGATGCGCACCTTTCAGCGGGCCTTTGCCCGGGCGGGCATCCCCATCAAGCACACCGAGGGCTTCCACCCCCACCCCTTTGTCTCCATCGCCCTGCCCCTGTCGGTGGGCTACTCCAGCCAGTGCGAGATTCTGGAGTTCGGTCTGCTGGAGGGGACTGCTCACGGAGAGGTGCCCCAGCGCCTCACCGCCGCCATGCCCGAGGGCATCCTGGTCCACGAGTGCTATCCGGCTCAGCGGAAGATCAAGGAGCTGGCCTTTGTCAACTACATCATGAATCTGGAGTACCCGGAGGGGCGGCCTCAGGAGGCCGAGCCTGCCATGCGGGAGCTTCTCTCCCGGGACAGCCTGGTGGTGCAGAAAAAATCCAGCAAGTCCAAGAAGGGATATACCGAGCTGGATCTGATCCCCCTCATCCGCAGCTACAACCTGGAGTGTCAGAGCGACACCATGACCCTGGACGCGGTGGTGTCCGCCCAGAACCCCGGCGTCAACCCGGAGCTGATCCGGGCGGCCTTCTGCGCCGCCTACCCCCAGTATGAGCCGGATTTTGTCACATTCCACCGCCGTGAAGTGCTGGACGGGGAGGGAAGGCCCTTCCGGTGACCGAGGCGGTACCCCCTTGACAAGGGGGCGGACCTGTGTTAGTATACCCCAGAACCAAAACCGGAGGGAGGCGGGAAGATGCGCAATACCCTTGGCTGAGCATGATGGAGCAAATTTGGGGCGGAAGAGCCCCGGCTTTGTCATGCCGCTGCGAGAGGGTATTGCCGCTTTCCGCCGCCGGCTCCGAAGCATAGATAACATGGGGCGTCTCTGCGCCGCCATGCCTGCCGGTCCGCCGCGAGAGGGGCTTGTTCCTTCCCGCGGCTGTTTGATTTTGACAGACAGGAGGGCATGACCATGTCTCAAATTATGATACAGCGTTTGAGCTTCACCTACGACGGCGGCCACACCCCTGTGTTTCAGGATCTGAATCTCCGGCTGGACACCAGCTGGAAGCTGGGGCTGGTGGGGCGCAACGGCCGGGGCAAGACCACCCTGCTGCGTCTGCTGGAGGGAAGCCTGGAGGGGCGGGGAGCCCTGAGCTGCCCGGAGCGGCCCCTGTACTTTCCACGCCCCGTATCCCGGCCGGAGCGTCCTGCCCGGGAGGTGCTGCTGGAGGGCGTCCCGGAGGGGGAGGAGTGGCGCCTTCTCCGGGAGTGGAACCTGCTGGGGCTGGGGGAGGAGCTGCTGGACCGGCCCTTTTCCTCCCTCAGCGGCGGGGAGCGGACCCGGGCGGGTCTGGCCGCCCTCTTTCTGGCCGAGAGCCGCTATCCCCTGATCGACGAGCCCACCAACCACCTGGACGAGGCGGGGCGGGAGGCGGTCGCCCGCTATCTGCGGCAGCTGGACCGGGGCTTTCTGCTGGTCTCCCACGACCGGGCCTTTCTGGACGGCTGTGTGGACCACATCCTGGCCCTCAACCCCGGAGGGCAGGAGCTGGTGCGGGGGAACTTCTCCGTCTGGTACCGGGAGAAGGAGGCCCGGGACCGCCGGGAGCTGGCCCGGAACGAGAAGCTGAAGGGAGAGATCCGCCGCCTGGAGCAGGCGGCCCGGCGTGCCGAGAGCTGGTCGGACCAGGTGGAGCGGAGCAAATACCGCAGCGAGAACTCCGGCCTGAAGGTGGACCGGGGCTTTGTGGGCCACAAGTCGGCCAAGATGATGAAGCGGGCCAAGAGCCTGGAGGGGCGGCAGGAGCGGGCCATCCAGGAGAAGCGGGGCCTCCTCCGGGATCTGGAGCGGACGGACAGCCTGTGGCTGACCCCAAAGTCCCATCCCAGCGCCAGGCTGCTGGAGCTGCGGGAGGTGTCGGTGTGCCGGAATGGCAGGCCGGTGAGCGCCCCCTGTACCTTCCGGCTGGAGCAGGGGGAGCGGCTGGCTCTCACCGGACCCAACGGCTGCGGCAAGACCACCCTGCTGCGGCTGCTGCTGGGGGAGGAGCTGGAATACACCGGCGCCCTCTGGCGCGCCTCCGGCCTGGAGATCTCCTATGTGCCCCAGGGGACGGAGGGGCTGTCAGGCACACTGGAGGGGCTGGCCCGGGCGAAGGGGGTGGACTATACCCGCCTGCTCACCGCCCTGCGCAAGCTGGACTTTGCCCGCTCACTCTTTGACCGGGACATCTCGGAGTACAGCGCGGGGCAGAAAAAGAAAGTGCTGCTGGCCGTCAGCCTGTGCCAGAGCGCCTCTCTCTACCTGTGGGACGAGCCATTGAACTATATCGACCTGTTCTCCCGAATCCAGCTGGAGGAGCTGATCCTGGAATACCGGCCTACCCTGGTCTTTGTGGAGCACGACCGGGCCTTTCGGGAGGGGATTGCCACTGGAGCGGTGGAGCTGTCCCCGACGGGAATATAAAACCGCGCCGGGCCTCAAAATGGGGCCCGGCGCGGGGTTTATGGAAGCTTACTCCCAGCCCTTGCACACGTCGATCCAGCCCAGGCTGTGAGAGTACTCCGCCAGCTCGTCACAGGTGAGCTCAATGGCCGAGTTGGAGCTGCCGGCGGCGGGGAACACCGTGTCAAACCGCTTCAGGGACACATCCAGGTAGGTGCGCACCCCCTCCGGGTTGGCGAAGGGGCACACGCCGCCCACGGCGTGGCCCGTCATCTCCTGGGCCTGCTCCGGGGTGAGCATCTTGGCCTTGGTGTGGAACTGGGCCTTGTACTTGGGGTTGTCGATCTTGGCGTCCCCGGCGGCTACAATGAGGACGCAGCCGTCCTCCACCAGAAAGGACAGGGTTTTGGCGATGCGGGCGGGGATGACCCCCACCGCCTGGGCGGCCAGCTCCACCGTGGCGCTGGAAACGGGGAACTCCAGGATGTCTCCCTCCCGGCCCAGGGCGCGGAAATAGGACTTCACCTTCTCGATGGACATGGCTCAGCCCTCCAGCTTCTTGGCCGTCTTGGCCAGAAAGCGCGCGTCCTGGATGACGAAACGCTCGTGGACCCCCTGGCCGATGAGACCGCGCTCGTCGTAGGCGGCCACCTTCAGCACCACCCGGCGGCCCTCCACCGCGGTGACCTCGCTCTCCGCCCACACCTTCATCCCCAGGGGGGTGGCCGAGTCATGGGTGATCTCCAGCTTGGTGCCCACGGTGCCCTCCCCCTCGGCCAGATGGGGAGCCAGGGAGGTCCAGGACGCCTTCTCCATCAGTGCGGTCATGGCGGGGGTGGCAAAGACAGGCAGAGTGCCCGAGCCCACGGCCCGGGCGGTGTTCTCCTCCCGGACCAGGTCCTCGGCCCGGCCCTTGATTCCAACTTCAATGGACATGGATGATTTCTCCTTTGTGTTCTGGTCTCCTGCCGGGAGAGGGGGCGGCGCTCCTCCTTCCGCTCACCCGGCACATCTTCTGCATTGTACTCCAATCTCCGGCAAAAATCCAGTCCCCCGGCTGAAATTCAGCGGAGGAAGGGGACACTCAGTCCAAAATCTGATAGAGACTGTTCAGCACCCGCCAGTTCTGAGGGAAGGGGCGCATCAGGTTCCAATAGCCCACCCCGTACAGCCCGTATTCCTGAGTCAGAGCCAGCTTGGCGCGGATGCTGCGGGCATCCTCAAACCAGACCTCGTGCTCCCGGCCGCTCTCGTCCGCATACCGGAACCAGGGGGACTGGGCCCGCTCGTCAAAGCGAATGGCCGCGCCGTACCGGGCGGCCAGCTCCACGGCGTACTGGTTGGAGATGGACTGGGCCCTGGAGCCCTGGCGGTAGGGGAGGGTCCAGTCATAGCCGTAGTTGGGGATGCCCAGGTAGATCTGTCCGGCGGGCATCTCAGTGAGAGCGTACTCCACCACCCGGCGCACATTGGGCAGGGGAGCCACCGCCATGGGCGGGCCGTAGGTATAGCCCCACTCATAGGTCATCAGCAGGACGAAATCGGCGGCCTGGGAGAGCAGGGCATAGTTGTGTCCCTCGTACAGGTCTCCCCTTTGGTCGGCGGAGGTTTTGGGAGCCAGGGCCACGATAACAGGCAGGCCCAGGGGGAACAGAAGCGCCCGCATCCGGGCCACAAAGGCGGCGTAGGCCGGGGCGTCGCTGGCGTAGACAAATTCGAAGTCGATGTCCAGCCCCCGGTAGCCCTTCCGCGCGATGGTATCCATCAGCTGTCCGACGAGCCGGTCCTGGGCCTGCGGGTCGGTGAGGACGGCGTGGGCCGTCTCGTTGGAAAAGACCCCCTCCTCTGTCAGAGTGGACAGGTGGAGAAGGGGCAGCACCCCCATTGCCAGTGCGGCCTCCAGGATCTCCTCGTCCCGGAGGGGGACCAGATCCCCCTGGGCGGTGATGCCGTAGGTAAAGGGAGCAATCTGGGTGAGATAGGGGAGGGTGCTGCGCAGCAGTTCCTCCTCGATCTCCGGGTAGGCGTAGCCGCTGACGGCCAGGGCGCCCTCCCGCTTCTGCTGAAAGTCGATGACCAGATTCTGCCCCGGCACAAGGTCTGGCAGTCCTCCCAGGCCGGGGTTGTTCCGCAGCAGCTGGCGGACGGTGGCGCCGTAGGCGGCGGCGATAGAGGACAGGGACTCCCCCGGCCGAACGGTGTGGACCGTTTTGGGGTACTGGATCACCAGAGTCTGGCCCACCACCAGCCGGGCGGGGTTGGGCAGCTGATTGTCCTCCTGCAGACGGGCCATGGACACGCCGAAGCTCAGAGCGACAGAGTACAGGGTGTCGCCGGGCCGGACCACATAGATCTCCATGTCAGCGCTCCTCTGACTCAGCCCACCGTGACAAAATCGTCACTGGCGTAGCCCACCGTGCCGTTGTAGTCCACCAGATACCAGCCGTCCGAGCCGTTGAGAATGGTGAGCCGGGCGCCGTCGGGGGCCTGGGCCAGGATGGGAGCCCCTGTGTCAGGCCTGGCACGGATGTTCAGCACTCCCCAGGATACGTCCACCAGGCCGTCGCGGGGCCGCTCGGCCTCATAGAACGGGATGCCGAAGTATTCGGTCAGAGACAGGACGATGCTGCGGGCCACCGCGTCCAGATTGTTTTTGATCCAGGCGGCGTCGGCCTCGTTGTCGTGGAAGGCCAGCTCCAGAAAGACGGAGGGGGCCCGCACCCGGCGCACCTCGCCGATGGCGGTGGTGGGCTGGGCCCGCACCAGATTGGGCAGGGGGTAGATGGCCTTCAGACCGTTGGCGATCAGCTGGGCGGCCTCCTGTCCCTGGGCACTGCCGGGGTAGTAGAATACGATGGAGCCCCGTACCTCGCCGTACCGGCCGTCGGGAGCCGCGTTGGAGTGGAGGGCAAGGTGAAGGTCGTAGCTGCCGGCATTGGAGGCCGCGATGGAGGAGGCCGCCGTCATGCCCGGCGTGTTGCGTACATACCGGATGCCGGAGGCGTCCAGATAGGGGATCATCTTGTCGGCCAGGAGGTTCATATACTGCTCCTCGGTGCCGCCGCTGACGTAGTGGTTGTTCTCCTGAGTGGATGGGGACAAATAGATGATGGGCATGGAAATACCTCCTGTTTTTCCCATCCTATGCCGCCGGAAGTGGGGCGGTGCGGAGAAAAAACAGGGCGGAGGGCAAAAAAATTTTCTTTCCGCCGCAACCAGCCCGCCTTTTTTTCGTCTATAAGGGCAGAGAGGTCCTCCACATCACAGACGGAAAGGAGCGCGGTATATGAGACGAATGGGAGCCATTGTCACAGCTCTGGTCCTGGTTCTGACCCTGCCGGCCTGCGGCGGGGGAGGGGGAGACGCGGCGGGAAACAGCACGGCCGCCGCTGACACCGCGGCCGGCGGAGAGCTGGCCCTGGGTGCGCCGGATCTGGAGACAGAGAGCGCCCCGGCGGAGGAGGACAGCGGGACCCCCGCCCAGCCGGGGCAGAATGCCAAGCTGATCCGCCGGGCGGAGCTGTCCGTCCAGACCGAGGCCTTTGACCAGGCGGCGGCCGCCCTGGAGGAGCTGGTGGAGGCCTGCGGCGGCTACTTCCAGTCGGCCCGGGTGGAAGGGGGCAGCCTGCGGGACCAGGACGCGGCCCGGTATGGGGCGTATGTCATCCGCCTGCCCGAGGGGCAGTTTGACGCCTTTCTGGAGCAGTCGGGCAGCCTGGGATATGTGACCCAGCGCACGGAGAGCAGCGAAAACGTGAGCCAGGCCTATTACGACACCGAAACCCGGCTGGCCACCCAGCGCACCAAGCAGGAGCGGCTGCTGGCTCTGCTGGCCCAGGCCGACACCATGGAGAGCATCATCGCCCTGGAGAGCGCCCTGAGCGAGACAGAGTATGAGATCCAGAGCCTGACTCTGGATCTGGAGCGCTACGACGACCTCATTGACTACGCCACCGTGGACCTGTCCCTCCAGGAGGTGGTCCGCGTCAGCCAGACCCCCGGAGAGACGGCCGGACTGCTGGAGCGGATGGGGGCCGGACTGGCCGCCAGCGGTGAGGGGCTGGTGCGGGGCGGACAGGAGCTGCTGGTGTGGCTGTCCTATCACCTGTTCCAGGCGGTTTTGGTGCTGGCCATTGCAGCGGGCGGTGTCCTCTCCTGGAAACAATGGAGAAAAAAGCGGCGGAATCCGCCGGGGGGCGGGACAGAATGAGGCAATGAACGGGCGGTTCCGAAGCCTCCCTCCTCAGATGATAAAAACTGCCGGCAGAAAACAGGGGCCTTTCGGCAAGACAAAGCGCCCTGGGCGGAACCACCCGCCCAGGGCGCTTGCAGTTTGATGGGGGAAGCTCAGGCCATCTCGCTCAGCTTGACAATGACCACCCCGTTGTGGAGGATGATGGACCCCTCGGCGGGGTAGGAGGGCATGGTGTCCAGAATGCCGGACTGGTACACCATGAGCCACTGCTCGTCGGTCAGGCCGGGCATGTGCAGGCCGGTGTAGGTCTTTAGGAACACGGAGGCGGCATAGGTGCCCAGCAGGGCGTTGTCCTCCACACCGGTGAGGCCGTCGATCCGGGCAAAGTCGCCCACCCCCGTGCCGTACTGGCCGGAGGGCAGAATCCCCGCGATGGCCACCGGGGTATCCGGAGTGTAGCCCTCCAGCGACTCGATGCGGGCCATGACCCGGTTGGCCACGGCATAGGAGGTCTCGTACCGCACCTGCATCCGCAGGTAGGCGATGTTGGTGACGCAGAAGTTTCCCCACACCAGGGCGGCGCACAGGGCCAGGTTGGCAAAAAAGACCAGGGCGCCCTTCCGGCCGCCGGCGGGGAGAAGCTCCGCCGCTGCCAGCTCAGAGGCCTTGAGAATCAGCACCAGAAAGAGGACAAAGGAGTAGGTCATCAGGGAGTGGACCGTGGCCTCCAGAGCCAGCACGGCGATGAAGTCCAGGGCCAGGGGGATGAGCAGCAGGCCGGCCAGGATCAGCAGCAGGCGGGGGAGGTCCCGGTACAGCTTTCTGACCCAAATCAGGTACAGCCCCAGCCCCGCGAAGAACAGGCAGTAGAGCGCCAGAAGGACCTGCTGCAGGGGAGAGAGGTAGCCCGGATCAAAGAAACGGGCCCCAAAGAGCAGCCAGGCCTTTGGAATCTGGGCCAGAAAGGCGGCGATGCTGGACAGGCCGATGCCGCCCACCCCCTGGTAGTCGTCCAGGGCGGTGCCGGTGACCGCCAGCATGACCTGCAGCACCACATAATAGAGAACCAGGGAGATCACGCAGATCAGCACATAGCGCACGCCGCGGGCCACCACCTGGGGGATGGCCTCCCCCTCCAGCAGACGGATCAGGCAGTCAAAGAGGAACAGGCCGATGGCATAGCACACAAAGGCCTGATAGGTGCCGCAGGCCACCGTGATAAGGGCGATGGCGGCCGCCCAGCCCCAGCGGTACCGCTGGGCGCACCAGACCCCCAGGGCGCAGAAGAACAGGGCGATAAAGTAGGCGTCCGCGGTGAACAGATAGGAGAAGATGCTGGCCACCGAGGGATAGGTCACCAGCAGGGCGGCGGTGAGCACAATGTTCACCCGGTTGGTGATGTGCAGGATGCGCACCGTCAGCCCGGCGGTGAGAGCCAGCATCACAATGGAGATCACCCCGATGACCACCGGCAGCTGGAAGTCAGAGCTGAAGGCGGACAGATACTTCAGCGACCACCGGCCCAGGGAGAGCACGTCGTTGTCGGTGAAGAGGGAGTTGGTGCTGTCGTGGTTGAGCAGCAGGTTGGTGAACAGATAGAGGTGGGTGATGGTCCCGATGAGGCAGGCGGAAAAAAAGGCCAGCCGAAAGGGCCTGGAGATGCGCGTCCAGGGGCCGGACTGGTCAGGCCACCGGAGAGCGGTGCTTGGATGATTCATCATACGTCTACTTCCAATCTTTCATATATCCCGGGGCGGTTCAGACTGCCGCCGCAGGTCCTCGCTGGTCTCCTGGACCAGGTAGATGGGGCGGCGCTTGGTCTCCAGATAGGTCTTGGCCAGATACTGGCCCAGAATACCGATGCAGAACAGCTGGATGCCGCCCAGAAACAGAATGACGCACATGGTGCTGGGCCAGCCGCCCACCGGGTCGCCGAAGGCCAGCGTCTTGAACAGCACCACACAGATAAACAGGAAGGCCACCAGACAGAACAGCACCCCCACCACCGACGCGATGGCCAGCGGGGCGGTGGAGAAGGCGGTGATGCCCTCCAGGGAATAGAGGAACAGCTTCCAGAAGGACCACTTGGTCTCGCCGGCCACCCGCTCCACATTCTCGTAGGGCAGCCACTTGGTCCGGAAGCCCACCCAGCCGAAGATGCCTTTGGAAAAGCGGTTGTACTCAGACATGGACAGGATGGCGTCCACCATCTGGCGCGTCATCAGACGGAAGTCCCGGGCCCCGTCCACAATGTCCGCGTCGGAGATCCGGTTGATGAGCTTGTAGAAGCACCGGGCGAAGAAGCTGCGGATGGGGGGTTCCCCCTTTCGGGAGACCCGGCGTGTGGCCACGCTGTCATATTCCCCCGTCTGCAGAATCTCCCACATCTGGGGCAGGAGGGAGGGCGGGTCCTGCATGTCCGCGTCCATCACCGCGGCAAAATCGCCGGTGCACGCCTGAAAGCCGGCGTAAATGGCGCTCTCCTTGCCGAAGTTGCGGGAAAAGGATACATAGCGGATGCGGCTGTCCTCCCGGGCGGCCTCCCGCAGAATGGAAAGGGTGTTGTCCCGGGAGCCGTCGTTGACAAAAAGAATCTCAAAGGAGCAGCCGTAGGAGACGGACATCTCGCCGGCTACCTTTTTAATCTCCTTCAGAAAGAAAGGAAGCGCCTCCTGTTCATTGTAACAGGGGACGATGACCGAGATTACCTGATTCATGCTGCGGCACCCCCAGAGCCATCCGATTTGTTTTTGGCGGAGCCATCAGTCCCGCAGCCCCAGCAGCCACTCTGCGGAGACGCCCAGGACCTTGGCAAAGAACAGAAGTTCATAGTCGGGTACAAACCGGGTCCCGATCTCAATCCGGCTGATGCTGTCCCGTTCAATCTGGACGCCCTCCACCTGCAGGCGGGCGGCCAGGTCGGCCTGGGACAGGGAGAGCCGCCTGCGGGCCTGTCGGATGCGCCGGCCGGATATGTTCTTTTTTCCGTTGAAGTCATAAATTTTCACAGTGAAGCCCCTCTGCGCGCGGATATAAAGACGGCATGATTCTTGACTTTAACATATATGCTGTCCATTGTTGTGTTAAACATCAGAATATCGGGAAGAAAGCGCCCTGTCCGGGCTGCCGTGGAGACCAGGGCCGCCTCGGTATGAGTTTTTCCGGCGCGGACGCAGAGCGGACCATAAAAAAGCTGCGGGGAATTGCCGCTTGACCGGCCCCGGAAGCCTTTATTTGATATGAGACGGGGTGTTTCAGTAGGCCCGCGTTTCAGACGGGCCGGCACAGCCGCTCCAGGGCGGAGCGGTCCTTCAACAGGATGCTCCCGTACTGCAGCTCCACCGCCCCCTCCCGGGCCAGCCGGTTCAGAGCCCGGCTCACCGTCACCCGGCTGGCGGAGATGGAGGCGGCGATCTCCTCCTGGGTGCAGCGGACCATGTTCAGCCGGTCCGCCCCTGCCAGCAGGAACCGGGCCAGCCGGCAGGGGACCGGGCGGAAGGCCATGTCGTCCAGCTGACCGGAGAGCAGGCGCACCGTCCGGGCGAGATATTTCATCATGGCCAGGGCCAGTTCCGGGTCCTTCTCGATCTCCTCGGTGACCAGCTCCCGGTCGATGGGTACGATCTCGCAGCTGGTGAGGGCCACGGCGGAGGACACCCGGGGCAGCTCGTCAAAAAAGGAGGCCTCGCCGAACAGGCTGCCCGCCCCGTACACATTCAGCACCCGCTCCTCTCCCTCCGGCGACTGGATGAAGCTCTTGACCCGGCCCGCCTTCAGATAGTAGAAGCAGGTGGCCTTGGTGTCCTGGAGATAGATCAGGTAGCCCGGTGAACACAGCACCACGGGACGGCCCTCGGCAAAGGCCCGCCAGCGGTCCAGATCGGGAATGTCCACTTCATACCACCCCTTTTTTAAGATAGATAGGAGATAGAAGATAGGAGTTGCCGGAACCTGGGAAACGTTCTGCTCTTGAATATCTCCTATCTCATATCTCCTAACTCCTATCTTTATAAACGGATTGTATCACACATTACATTCTTTTTCCACCCCTTCTGGTATGATGGGTCCAAGAAAGCCTGAGGAGGTATGATTTTTATGGGAATGACCATGACGCAGAAGATCCTGGCCAAGGCCGCCGGGCTCAACCGGGTGGAGCCCGGCCAGCTCATCGAGGCCCGGCTGGACATGGTGCTGGGCAACGACATCACCACGCCCGTCGCCATCACTGAATTTGAAAAGGCGGGGTTTACCCAGGTCTTTGACAAGGACAAGATTGCCATTGTTCTGGACCACTACACCCCCTGCAAGGACATCAAGTCCGCCGAGCTGTGCCTGCAGGCCCGGAACTTCGCCCACAAGCATGAGATTACCAACTTCTTCGACGTGGGCCACATGGGGGTGGAGCACGCCCTGCTGCCTGAAAAGGGCCTGTGCGCCCCCGGCGAGGTCATTGTGGGGGCCGACTCCCACACCTGCACCTACGGGGCCCTGGGGGCCTTCTCCACCGGCATCGGCTCCACCGACATGGCCGCCGCCATGGCCACCGGCCTGCTGTGGTTCAAGGTGCCCGCCGCCATCAAGGTCACCCTGAAGGGCAGACTCCAGCCCTGTGTCTCCGGCAAGGACGTGATCCTCCACCTGATCGGCGCCATCGGGGTGGACGGGGCCCTCTATAAATCCCTGGAGTTCACCGGGGAGGGGGTGGCCTCCCTGTCCATGGATGACCGCTTCACCATCTCCAACATGGCCATCGAGGCCGGCGGCAAGAACGGCATCTTCCCCGTGGATGAAAAGACCATGGAGTACATCAACGGCCGGGTCAACCGCCCCTGCGAGGCCTTCGAGGCCGACCCCGACGCCGAGTATGAGAGCGAGGTCATCATCGACCTGGACAAGCTGGAGCCCACCGTGGCCATGCCCCACCTGCCCGAGAACACCAAGGTGGTGTCCGAGGTGGCCGGCCTGCCCATCAACCAGGTGGTCATCGGCTCCTGCACCAACGGCCGCATCAGCGACCTGCGCGCCGCCGCCGCCATTCTCAAGGGGAAGAAGGTGGCCGAGAACGTGCGGTGCATCGTCATCCCCGCCACCCAGGACATCGTCCTCCAGGCCATGGAGGAGGGCCTGATCCAGACCTTCATCCAGGCGGGCTGCGCCGTCTCCACCCCCACCTGCGGCCCCTGCCTGGGCGGACACATGGGCGTCATGGCCGAGGGGGAGCGCACCGTCTCCACCACCAACCGCAACTTTGTGGGCCGCATGGGCCATGTGACCAGCGAGGTCATTTTGGCCTCTCCCGCCGTGGCTGCCGCCTCCGCCGTGGCCGGGTGCGTGGCCGACCCGAGAGCCTAAAAGGCGCAGCCTTTTAGGCTTAGATAGGAGATAGAAGATGGGAGATAGGAGATATTTGAAAACGGAAGATCGGAGCGGGAGGGAAACTCCTATCTCCTCACTCCTATCTCAAGATTAGAAGGGATTGTGATTTTAAAATGAAAGTATATAAATACGGCGCCAACGTGGACACTGACGTGATCATCCCCGCCCGGCACCTGAACGACCCGTCCCCGGCGGCCCTGGCCTCCCACTGCATGGAGGACATCGACCCCAATTTCGCCTCCACCGTGGAGGAGGGGGACATCATCGTGGCCGGCCCCAACTTCGGCTGCGGCTCCAGCCGGGAGCACGCCCCCCTGGCCATCAAGTCCTGCGGGGTGAAGTGCGTCATCGCCCCCTCCTTCGCCCGCATCTTCTACCGCAACTCCATCAACATCGGCCTGCCCATCGTGGAGTGCCCCCAGGCGGCGGAGGAGATCCAGGCCGGGGACCAGGTGTCGGTGGACTTTTCCACCGGCGTCATCACCGACGAGACCACCGGAAAGACCTGGCAGGCCGCGCCATTCCCCGAGTTTATCGACGGCATTATCCAGAGCGGCG
Source organism: uncultured Clostridium sp. (assembly GCA_904420465.1). Taxonomy (GTDB): domain Bacteria; phylum Bacillota; class Clostridia; order Oscillospirales; family Oscillospiraceae; genus Lawsonibacter. Next base: position 18,209 of record CAJFVL010000011.1, on the reverse strand, counting down.
GCCTGCTCAACTCCCTGAAGGCCCGGGGGGTAGCGAAATGAACTATAAAATTGCCCTGATCCGGGGCGACGGCATCGGCCCCGAGGTGGTGGGGGAGGCCGTCAAGGTGATGGAGGCCGTGGGCGAAAAGTTCGGCCACACCTTCACTTTTGAAGATGTTTTGATGGGCGGCTGCGCCATCGACGCGGTGGGGAAGTCCTATCCCGACGGCACCGCCGAGAAGTGCAAGGCCTGCGACGCCGTGCTGCTGGGCGCGGTGGGCGGACCCAAGTGGGGCCACTCCACCGATCCGGAGAAGCGCCCCGAGACCGCCCTGCTGTCCATCCGCAAGGACCTGGGGCTGTATGCCAACCTGCGCCCCGCCGCCCTGCGGCCCGCCCTGGCCGGCGCCTGCCCCCTGAAGAAGGAGACGGCGGAGCGCGGCATCGACCTGATGATGGTGCGGGAGCTCACCGGCGGCATCTACTTCGGCAGGCGGGAGCGCTACCAGACCGAGGACAGGGGAGAGGAGGCCGCCGACCGGATGGCCTACTCCGAGAAGGAGATCGAGCGCATCGGCCGCCGGGCCTTTGAACTGGCCCGCCTGCGCCGGAAGAAGGTGTCCAGCGTGGACAAGGCCAACGTGCTGGAGACCAGCCGCCTGTGGCGCTCCGTCATGCACCGCCTGGCAGAGGAGTACAGCGACGTGGCCTACGAGGACGTGCTGGTGGACAACGCCGCCATGCAGCTGGTCAAGGACCCCAGCCAGTTTGATGTGGTGGTAACGGAAAACATGTTCGGAGACATCCTCTCCGACGAGGCCTCCATGATCACCGGGTCCATCGGCCTTTTGCCCTCCGCCTCCATCGGGGATACCGCCCCCGGCCTGTATGAGCCCATCCACGGCTCCGCCCCCGACATCGCAGGGCAGGACAAGGCCAATCCCATCGCCACCATCCTGTCCGTGGCCATGATGTTCCGCTACTCCTTCCACCTGGCGGAGGAGGCCGACGCGGTGGAGCGGGCGGTGGACGCCGTCCTGGCCGAGGGCTGGCGCACCCCCGACATCGCCGCCCCGGGACAGGAGACAGTGGGCACCCGGCGCATGGGAGAGCTGATCCGGCAGCATATCTGAGTATTCATTTTGAGGGAGGGACCTGGTTTCCAGGCCCCTCCTTTTTTGGCATACTCCATAAATTTCACCAACGATTTGCAAAAATGGTTTTTTTCTCTTGCATTTTTTCGGGACAGCGCATATAATAACCCATGCGTGAATACAGGGCGGCCGGACCGCCCGGGAAGAAGAGAAGAGAACCCGATTTTGTAAGGAGGAGCGTTTCATGAAGGAGTTGTCTAAGATTGCCCTGGCCGTCGTCCCTTCCACCACTATGGCCATCGACGCCATGTTCAAGCAGATGAAGGCGGAGGGAGAGGACGTCATCGGCTTTGGGGCCGGTGAGCCCGACTTTCCCACCCCTGATCATATCAAGCAGGCCGGTATTCAGGCCATCGAGCACAACGAGACCCGGTACACCCCCGCCGCCGGCACCATCGAGCTGCGCAAGGCGGTCAGCCAGCGGCTGAAGGAGGACTGCGGCCTGGACTATGACTACACCCAGATCGCCGTGTCCAACGGGGCCAAGACCTGCGTCTATGCCGCCCTGCGGGCCCTGGTCAACCCGGGGGATGAGGTCATCCTGCCCGCCCCCTACTGGGTCAGCTACCTGGAGCTCATCCGCATGGTGGGCGGCGTGCCTGTGGTGGTGGACGCCTCCGAGGCCGAGGGCTTCAAGCTGACCCCGGAAAAGCTGGCCGCCGCCATCACCCCCAAGACCAAGTGCATGATTCTGAACAACCCCTCCAACCCCACCGGCATGATGTACGAGCGCCCCGAGCTGGAGGCCCTGGCCCGGGTCTGCGTGGAGAAGGATATCTATGTCATCTCCGACGAGATCTACTACAGCCTGGTCTATGACGGCAAGGAGTTTGTCAGTCTGGCCGCCCTGGGGGAGGATATCAAGGAGCGCACCCTGATCGTCAACGGCGTTTCCAAGTCCTACGCCATGACCGGCTGGCGGATCGGCTATGTGGCCGCCCCCGCCAGCATCGCCAAGGTGATCGCCAACTACCTCAGCCACTCCACCGGCTCTCCCTGCACCATCTCCCAGAAGGCCTCCGCCGTGGCCCTGTCCGCCTCCCAGGAGACGGTGGAGGAGATGCGCCGCGCCTTTGAGGAGCGCCGGAATTATATGGTGGAGCGGATGAATCAGATCGAGGGGGTCAGCTGCATCAAGCCCGAGGGGGCCTTCTATGTGATGATGAACATCAGCCAGCTGATCGGGAAGGAGTTCCACGGCACGGTCATCAAGGACGCCGACGACTTCGGCAATGTGTTCCTGAAGTACGGCAAGGTGGCTGTGGTCCCCGGCACCGGCTTCGGCGCCCCGGAGTTCGTCCGCTGGTCCTACGCCACCTCCATGGACAATATCAAGGAGGGGCTGAACCGGCTGGAGAAGTTCCTGAAGGGCGAGGCTGTGTAACAAGGGCGGCGTCCCGCGGAAAAGAGGAACAGGAGCAGCACATGGGCGCTTGCCCGTGTGCTGCTTCGCCCTGTCCAAAAAGTGCCGGTAGAAAAACAGGGATTTTTCGCGGCGGGGGAGCTCGAGGGGGCGGCAGCCCGCCTCGAATGAGATTAAATGCCCTGCAAAGCCTTGTACAGCAAGGCTTTGCGGCCCGCGCAGCGGGGACTTTTGTGCCACACAGTGGTACAAAAGTAATGGCATTGGGAAGTCTGTCGAAAAAGTCCAGCAAAAGCCGGGCTTTTTCGACAGCTTGAGCAGCACATGGGCGCTTGCCCGTGTGCTGCTTTTTCTGTGTCCGGAAAGACCGGGATTGCGGAAAGCCGCCGGAGCCGCTATAATGGAGAAACACAGCACCGCTTTTCATGGTGTTTTTCAGCGACAGGAACAATCTGGGCGCGGTCAAGCCGGGACTCTGCAACGTCGGGGAAGCGCAGGTGCAACTCTATAGGGGACAGGGGCGGAGTCCCGCGTTCCCTGTGCAGTTTGCACCTTGACAGTAATTTTGCGATGTAGTATATTAGCGTGGTAAAGAATTAAAGCAGCGGGAGGGGCTGACCTCCCGCGCACAGGGAGCGATCTGCGTGAAACTGACTGTCAACACCCCGGAGGGGACCCGGGACCGCCTGTTTGCCGAGTGCCAGGAGCGCCGGCAGGTGCAGGAGCGGCTGACCCGGCTGTTCCGCCAGCGGGGCTATCGGGAGGTGTCCACCCCGGACACCGAATATTACGACCTGTTCGCCCTGACGGGCTGCGCCATCCCTCAGGAGCGGATGGTGAAGGTGTGGGACGCCGGCGGCAAGCTGTGCGTCCTGCGGCCCGACTCCACCACCCCCATTGCCCGGGTGGCGGCCACCAAGCTGCGCTCGCTGCCACTGCCCCAGCGGCTGTACTACGACCAGACGGTGTACCGCGCCGGACCCGCCCACAACGGCGGCAGCCGGGAGATTCCCCAGTGCGGGGTGGAGCTCATCGGGGCGGCGGGGCCCAAGGCTGACCTGGAGATGATCGTCACCGCTGTGGACGCACTGCGCTCCTGCGGCGCTCCCCGGTTCTATGTGGAGCTGGGCCACGCCGGCTTCTTCCGGGACCTGGCCGCCCGGCTGGAGCTGGGGGAGGAGGGCACCGAGCAGGTGCGGGCCCTGATTGAGGGGAAGAATTTTGCCGCCCTCGGCGCCCTGCTGGCCCCATACGCCGGCCACCCGGCAGCCGACGCGCTGAAGCGCCTCTCCCGCCTGTTCGGCGGGGAGGAGGTGCTGGGCGAGGCCGAGGAGCTGGCCGGGCCCACCCAGTCGGTGGACTACCTGCGCCGGCTGTGGGATGAGCTGTCGGCGGCCGGCTACGGCCAGTATGTCCGCTTCGACCTGGGGATGGTCCACCAGATCGACTACTACACTGGGGTGGTATTCCGGGGCTATGTGGAGGGGGCGGGGGACGCCGTCCTCTCCGGCGGCCGGTATGACAGACTGGTGGGGGCCTTCGGGCGGGAGGCCCAGGCCACCGGCTTTGCGGTGGACGTGGACGCGGTGGCCCGCACCCTCCCCGAGAGCGTGCCCCCCGCCCTGCGGTGGGTGGTCCACTATGAGCCGGGCTATCTGGCCCAGGCCCTGGAGGCGGCGGACGGCCGCCCCGCCGGCACCTGTGAGCTGTCCCCCTGCCGCACCCTGGAGTCCAGCCTGAATCTGGCCCGGGAGAAGGGGGCCCAGGCGGTGCTGGTGCTGGACAAAGACGGAGAAAGGCTGGTGCGGGTATGAGCGGACGGATGCGGATTGCCATTACCAAGGGGCGTCTGCTGGACAAGTCGGTGGCCCTCTTTGAACAGGCGGGGCTGGACTGCGGCCCCATCCGGGACCCGGGGCGGCGGCTGATTCACGCCCTGCCCAATTACCCCCTGGACGCGGTGCTGGCCAAGGCCCCGGACGTCATCACCTATGTGGAGCGGGGGGTGTGCGACCTGGGCGTCGTGGGCCGGGACACCATCCTGGAAAAAGGCGGGACCTTCTACGAGGTGCTGGACCTGGGCTTCGGCCGATGCCGCTTCGCCCTGGCGGTGAAGGAGGGGGCCGACTTCTACGGCACCTACCGGACCCGCCGGGTGGCCTCCAAGTATCCGGAGGTGACCCGGGCCTTCTTTGAGGGGAAGGGGATGGACGTGGACATTATCAAGATTGAGGGCAGCGTGGAGCTGGCCCCCATCCTGGGCCTCACCGACGCCATTGTGGACATTGTGGAGACGGGGGCCACCCTGAAGGCCAACGGGCTGGTGCCCATCGAGACGGTGGCCGACGTGTCCGCCCGCCTCATCGTCAACACGGCCAGCATGAAGCTGTACAAGGACCAGATCAACGACTTTATCGCCAAGTGCGAGGAACAGCTGGGGGTGAAGGGATGATCGCCATTATAAAAGCCGACGGCACGGCGGAGCGCCGCCAGCTGGAGGCCATGTGGGAGCGGGCGGCCGCCCGGAACACGGACATCGAGCAGGCCGTCCGGGCCGTCATGGAGAACGTCCGGGAGGGGGGGCTGGAGGCGGTGCGCCGCTACTCCCGGGAGTTTGACCGCAGGGAGCCCTATGAGATTTCCAAGGAGACTCTGGAGCAGGCCTGCCGAGACTGCCCGCCCGAGCTGGTCCAGGCCATGGAGCACGCCGCCGCCAACATCCGGGACTACAACGAGAAGCTGCTCGCCCGAACCACGGAGTGGACCTCCCCCGACGGGGGCAGGGTGGGCCGCATTGTCCGGGGGCTGACCCGGGTGGGCATCTACGTCCCCGGCGGGACCGCCGCCTACCCCAGCAGCGTGCTGATGAACGCCGTCCCGGCCAGGGTGGCCGGGGTGGAGGAGATCGTCATGGTCACGCCCCCCACAGAGAATCTGAGTGTCCCCGTGCTGGCCGCCGCCAGAATCGCCGGAGTGGACCGCGTCATCGCCGTGGGCGGGGCCCAGGCGGTGGCCGCCCTCACCTACGGGGCGGGCTTCATCCCCCGGGTGGACAAGCTGGTGGGTCCGGGCAACGCCTATGTGGCCGCCGCCAAGCGTCTGGCCTACGGCACATTGGACATCGACATGGTGGCCGGGCCCTCCGAGGTGCTGGTCATCGCCGACAAGACTGCCGACCCGGCCTATGCGGCCGCCGACCTGCTGGCCCAGGCGGAGCACGACCGGCAGGCCAGCGCCGTCCTCCTCACCGACAGCATGGAGCTGGCCCGGGCGGTGGACCGGGAGCTGGAGGGTCAGATGGCCCGGCTGGAGCGCTCCAAGATCATGGAGCAGTCCCTGCGGGACTTCGGCTGCGCCATTGTGTGCCCCACTCTGGCGGACTGCGCCGTCCTGGCCAACGAGATCGCCCCGGAGCACCTGGAGCTGATGACTCGGGAGCCCCGGGCCCTGCTCCCCCTGGTGAAGAACGCCGGAGCGGTGTTCCTGGGGGCCTACAGCCCCGAGCCGCTGGGGGACTACCTGGCCGGGCCCGACCATGTTCTGCCCACCAGCGGCACCGCCCGGTTCTTCTCCCCCCTCAGTGTGGACTCCTTCCTCAAGACCATGAGCGTGGTGGAATTTGACCGGGACAGCCTGGGGCCCATCGCCGGGGAGATCGTCGCCCTGGCCGAGGCGGAGCACCTCACCGCCCACGCCAACTCCATCCGGGTGCGGTTTTCAGAAAGATAGGAGTTAGGAGATAGGAGATAGGAGTTTTTGGGTTAGGAATCAGAAAGCCTGCTTCGTGGAGCGCGCCGCCTCTGGAAAGTAGCCCGCTCGCAGGCGGAACATCCCCACGCCGTCCGCAGACGGTGCCCCCCTTCGCCCCGCTGTCAGTCAAAGGAGGAGAATGTAACATGAATACCCCGATCTACCAAACGGGAGACGCCCGTCCCCGGGCATACTCCATCCAGCGCAAGACCAAGGAGACCCAGATCGAAGTCAGCCTCTGCCTGGACGGGGGAGAGGTCCGGGTGTCCACCGGCATCGGCTTTTTTGACCACATGCTCACCGCTCTGGCCTTCTACGCCGGCTTCGGCCTTGAGCTCACTGCCCGCGGCGACCTGGAGGTGGACGGCCACCACACGGTGGAGGACACGGGCATTGTGCTGGGGCAGGCGCTGAGCCGGGCCCTGGGGGATAAAAAGGGCATCCGCCGCTTCGGCAGCGCTTACGTTCCCATGGACGAGGCATTGTGCTTCACCGCCCTGGACTGCTCCAACCGGCCCTATCTGGTCTTTGACGCCCCCATGCCCCAGCCCATGATCGGCGCCTACGATTCCTGCCTGACGGTGGAGTTCATGCGGGCCCTGGCGGTGAACGGGGGGCTGACCCTCCACCAGAGGTGCCTGTATGGGGACAACGCCCACCACATCACCGAGGGACTGTTCAAGTCTCTGGGGCTGGCCCTGAAGGAGGCCGTCCGGCTGGAAGGGGCAGACACCCCCTCCACCAAGGGCGTATTGTAGTGTAAAGAGAATGTTAACAAAAATTTAAGAACTTTCATCCGGAGAAGCCCCCTCCCGGGCTTGACGGATGTGCAGGGAAGTGGTACAAATGAGGGGATATATCTCCATTGTGGATTATGGGGTGGGCAACCTGAAGAGCGTGGCCAACGCCCTGGCCTATCTGGGGGAGGAGTGCCGGGTCACCCATGACCCGGCGGAGCTGGAGCGCTCCTCCGCAGTGATTCTGCCCGGCGTGGGATCATTCCCCGCCGGGATGGACAAGCTGAGTTCATCCGGGCTGGACCGCTGCGTCATCGAGCAGGGGCGGAAGAAGCCCGTGCTGGGCATCTGTCTGGGCATGCAGCTGATGCTGGAGCGGGGGGAGGAGGTCCGCCCCTGTTCCGGCCTGGGGGTGCTGAAGGGCCGCGCCGCCCGCATCCCCACGGCGCTGAAGCTGCCCCACATTGGCTGGAACACCCTTGCCTTTCCCAATCCCTGCCCGCTGTTTCAGGGGCTGGAGGAGGGGACGGCGGTCTACTTTGTCCACTCCTTCTCCGCCCAGGACACCGACCCCGGGCAGGCGGCTGCGGTCACTGACTACGGCGGGCCGGTGACAGCGGCGCTGTGGAGCGGAAATTTTTTTGGCTGCCAATTCCACCCGGAGAAAAGCGGAGAGGCGGGTCTCGCCATTCTGCGCAATTTTGCGGCCCTGGACCGCTGAAGGCGCCTGTGCGCCTCCGGTCCCGGGGCGGATGTCATCGGAGGTCGTCATGCGTTCCAGAGGCTATACAGGCAAGCGCGTCTACGGCGGAGCCAACCGCTCCAGAGGAGACAGCCAGGCCCTTCAAACCCTGGGCCGGGTGCTGTTTTTCCCGGTCCTGATCTTTTATCTGGAGCTGGTGCTCCACATCGCTATGGGGTATCAGCTGAAGTATCTCCCCATTTATTTGTTCTTCAGCGTTTCGGCGGGGCTGATCCTCTCCGCCCTCACCCTGCCCTTCTCCCGGCTGGCCAACCAGGTAATCATCAAGGTGCTCTCCGGGCTGCTCACCCTGCTGTATGTGGTGGAGCTGATGGCGAAAAAGATTCTCCAGACCTTCTACCCCCTGAGCATCCTGGAGACCGCCGCCGGCAACCACCTCACCGACTACACCGGGGTCATTGTGGAAAACGTGCTGGCCAATCTCCCGGTGATCATCCTCTCCTTCCTGCCCTTCATCCTGCTGCTGATCTTTGGGGGCCGGGTGCTGGGCTGGGGGCGGTTCGACGTGCGCTTCTCCGGACTGGTGGTGGCCGGGGCGGTGATCTTCCACCTGCTGGGCCTGGGGGCGGTCCACCTGCCCTGGGGGGGCGACCTGACTCCGGCGCAGCTCTACCGGGTGGACACCAACATCGACGACCAGGTGGAGCAGCTGGGCATGTGGACTATGCTGCGGCTGGACGCGAAGCACATGATCGTCCCGCCCAAGGGCAACCTGGACAGCGACTTCTCCGGCCTGGATAACCTGGGCGGGGGCAGCTCCTCCGGCGGGGACACCTCGGCGGAGAACCCGGAGCCGGTGGTGGACACCTCCCCCAATGTGATGGACGTGGACCTGGCCGCCCTGGCTGAGAGCACCAGCAACGAGGATGTGGCCTGGCTGGCCAACTATTTCAACAGCGTCACCCCCACCAGAAAGAACGAGTACACCGGCATGTTCGAGGGGTACAACGTCATCCAGCTGGTGCTGGAGGGCTTCTCGGGCTACGCCATCGACCCGGAGCTGACCCCCACCCTCTACAAGCTGGCCAACGAGGGCTTTGTGTTCAACAACTACTACACCGCCCTCCACTTTACCAGCACCTCCAACGGGGAGTGCCAGACCCTGCTGGGCCTGTACCCCAAGAACGGCAGCCCCATCACCATGAAGCGCACCGGCGAGCTGGGCACCAACGCCTACTTCTCCCTGGCCCAGCAGCTGGGCAAGCAGGGTTACCAGGTGGTGGGTTACCATGACAACCAGGATATGTACGGCCGCAACGCCTCCCACACCAACCTGGGCTATGACTGGAAGTACTACACCAACGGCCTGCAGTGTGAGGAGAACGCCGCCGGCACCGACCGCCTGTGGCCCCAGCGGGACAAGTATATGATGGAAGTGAGTGTGGATGACTACATCAACAGCGACGTCCCCTTCCACGTCTACTACCTGACGGTGAGCGGCCACACCAACTACGGCTGGAACCGGGTGGCCAGCCAGTATAAAGACCTGGTCTCCGGCCTGCCCTACAGCGAAAAAACCCAGGCCTATGTGGCCGCCGCCGCCATCGAGGTGGACCGGGCCCTGGAGTACCTGCTCCAGCGGCTGGAGGAGGCAGGCAAGCTGGACAATACCCTGATTGTCGCCACCGGCGACCACATCCCCTACGCCGACGTGGACGTGCTGGAGGAGCTGACGGGCAAGACCTTCGGCACCTCGGAGGCCCTGACCAACATCGACGAGCGGAACATTGACTTTGACGTGTACAAGAACACCCTCATCATGTGGTCGGCCAGCATGGAGGAGCCGGTGGAGGTGGACAAGGTCTGCTGCCAGGTGGACATCCTGCCCACCGTGTCCAACCTGCTGGGGCTGGAATACGACTCCCGGATGCTGGCGGGCAGCGACATCCTGTCCGACAGCGAGGGACTGGTGGTGTTCTCCTCCCGGTGCTGGAAGTCGGACCGGGGCTTCTATAACCGCTTCACCGGGGAGTTCACCCCGGCTGAGGGGGTCACCATGACCCAGGAGGAGCAGGAGGCGTATGTCTCCGCTATGAAGCGGCTGGTGGGCTACAAGCTGGACAGCACGGAGCTCATCGTGGAGAACGACTTTTACAGCCAGGTCTTTGGACCGGAGAAATTTACCCAAGAGGAGGAAAACGCCTCATGATTGTGCTGCCAGCCATCGACCTGAAAGACGGGCAGGTGGTCCGCCTTTACAAGGGAGACTTCGGCACCGTTCATCAGGTGGCTGCCGACCCCGCCGCCGTGGCCCGGGACTTTCTGGCCGCAGGGGCCCGCTGGGTTCATGTGGTGGACCTGGACGGGGCCAGGGATGGGGTGCGGAAAAACGGGGAGCTGGTCCGCGCCGTGGCTGCCCTGGGTCTGAAGGTGGAGCTGGGGGGCGGCATCCGCTCCCTGGCCGACCTGGAGGCCGTCTTTGACCTGGGGGTCTCCCGCGCGGTCATCGGCTCGGCCGCCGTCTCTGACCCGGATTTTGTCCGCGCCGCAGTGGAGCGGTACGGGGACCGGATTGCCGTGGGCATCGACGCCCGGGACGGCCGGGTCCGCACCGCCGGCTGGGAGCAGGACTCCGGCCTGGACGATCTGGACTTTGCAAAATCCATGGACGCAATGGGTGTAAAGACGATCATCTTTACAGATATTGACACCGACGGCACCCTGTCCGGGCCCGCCTTTGGACGGCTGGAAGAGCTGAAGGGGGCGGTGTCCTGCCGCCTCATCGCCTCGGGGGGCGTGTCCTCCAATGAGGACATCCGGAAGCTGGCCGCCCTGGGGCTCTACGGGGCCATTGTGGGCAAGGCCTACTACGCCGGCCGGGTGGATCTGGCCCAGGCAGTACGGGACGGCGGCATGTCGTCCCAATCTGATACATAAGATCAAGGGGGGTCCGCCTATGCTGGCCAAGCGCATCATCCCCTGCCTGGACGTCCGGGACGGCCGGGTGGTCAAGGGGGTCAATTTTGTCAACATCCGGGACGCCGGCGATCCGGTGGAGCTGGCCAAATACTACTCAGACCAGGGGGCGGACGAGATTGTCTTTCTGGATATCACCGCCACCAGCGACGCCCGGGATACGGTGGCCGACGTGGTGGAGCGCACCGCCTCGCAGGTCTTTGTCCCCCTGACGGTGGGGGGCGGCATCCGGACGCTGGAGGACTTTCAGCGCCTGCTGCGGGCGGGGGCGGACAAGATCTCGGTGAACTCCGCCGCTGTCAAGGACCCCCAGCTGATTGCCCGGGCGGCGGAGCGGTTCGGGTCCCAGTGCGTGGTGCTGGCCATCGACGCCAGAAGGCGCCCTGACGGGAGCTATGAGGTGGTCACCGCCGGGGGGCGCAATCCCACCGGCCTGGACGCGGTGGAGTGGGCCAGACAGGGGCAGTCACTGGGGGCGGGGGAGATCCTGCTCACCTCCATGGACGCCGACGGCACCAAGGCGGGCTTTGATCTCCCCATGACCCGGGCGGTGGTGGAGGCCGTCTCCATCCCGGTGATCGCCTCAGGGGGCTGCGGCGGCCTGGAGCACTTTGCCCAGGTCTTTGAGGAGACGGGGTGCGACGCCGCCCTGGCGGCCTCCCTGTTTCACTTCGGGGAGCTGACGGTGCCCCAGGTGAAGGACTATCTGCGCGCCCGGGGCCTGCCGGTGCGGTGAGAGAGGGGGAGGGCCATGTTTGATCTGGACCTGCTGTTTCAAAAATCCGACCTGATTCCGGTGATTGTTCAGCATGCGGAGAACAAGGACGTCCTCATGCTGGGCTTCACCAACCGGGAGGCGGTGGAGCTGACCCTAAAGACCGGAACCGCCTGGTTCTGGTCCCGCAGCCGGCAGGAGCTGTGGAACAAGGGGGCCACCAGCGGCCATTACCTCCATGTGCGGAAAATTATGACCGACTGCGACACCGACACCCTGCTCTACTTCTGCCTGCCTGACGGTCCCACCTGCCACACCGGGGCCTACAGTTGCTTTTTCAACGAGATTGCGCTATAATAAAAGCCAGGGAATTTGCCCCGTGAAGATGGGGCAAACTGATCCCGGATTGGAGTGACGCCTATGAGCGACGTGCTGCATCGCCTGTATCAGGTGGTGGAGGACCGGAGAGCCCATCCCCAGGAGGGCTCCTACACCTGCTACCTGTTTGACAAGGGACTGGACAAAATTTTGAAAAAGGTGGGGGAGGAGTGCGCCGAGACCATCATCGCCGCCAAGAACGGCGTGAAGGAGGACACGGTGGGGGAGATCTCCGACTTGATCTACCACCTGACCGTGATGATGGTGGAGCAGAACATCCCCCTGGACGATGTGCTGGCCGAGCTGGACCGGCGCAGCGCTAAAATCGGAAATCTGAAGCAGTTCCATGTCAGCGACCACGCCACCTGACGGGCCGCTGGGCGGACGAAAGGAGTGTTCGTTATGAGCTTTAATCCCTATGAGTTTGACCGGAGCTACATGCCCCAGGGCCAGGCCGAGAGCCTGGGCCAGTACACAGCCAGGACCTTCCTGTGGATGTTCCTGGGTCTGCTGATCACATTTGGCATCTCTGTATTTCTCTATACCACCAATCTGACCTTTGCCATCTATCAATATAACAGCGCGCCCTATGTGCTGTTTATCGTGGAGATTCTGCTGGTGATGGTGCTGGCCAGCCGGGTGCGCACCCTCAGCGTAGGGGCGGCCCGGGGGCTGTTCCTGGCCTACGCGGCGGTCAACGGCGTGGTCTTTTCCACCCTGCTGTATGTGTTCCTTCTGGAGAGCGTGGTACTGGTATTCGGCATGACCGCGCTGTACTTCGGCGTACTGGCCGCCTATGGCTACTTCACCAAAAGCGATCTGTCCCGGCTGCGCACCATTCTTTTTTCCGGACTGATTTTCCTGCTGATCTTTGGAATCCTGTCCTGGTTCCTCCCCATGAGCGGGGCTGAGCGGATTGTAAGCATCATCGGCATCGTGATCTTTCTGGGCTACACGGCCTATGACACCCAGATGATCCGAGCCAATTACACCTATTACTGCGGCTTTCCCGACATGCTGGAGAAGGCGGCCGTTTTCTCCGCGCTCCAGCTCTATCTGGATTTTATCAACCTGTTTCTCTACCTGCTTCGCTTTGTGGGGAACAGCCGGCGCAACTGAACAGCAAGCAAAAAGCGGAACGGCCTGCCGTTCCGCTTTTTCCTGTCTTTTGCTTACCGCCAGGAGAGGAGAGCGTCCGCATCCTTGCGCTTGGGGGCGGCCAGCTCGGTGCCGTCGGGGAAGCCCACGGCGATGAGGGCCATCAGCTCCTGGTCCTCGGGGACCTGGAGGTACTCCTGCAGCCGCTTCCGGTCAAAGACCCCCATGATGACGGTGCCCAGTCCCAGGTCGTGGGCGGCCAGGCAGAAAGTCTGGGCGGCAATGCCGCAGTCGTAGTACTGCCAGCCGTCCTCACGATCGGTGGTGTAGGCGCCGTCCCGCTCGTAGCCGCTGCGGGCCTTCACAAAGGTCTGGGCCACCAGCAGGGGGCAGCCCCGGATGATGGTGGGGTTGTTGGCCCCCGGCAGGCAGTATTTCGCGGCGATGGTCTCCCGCACCGCCGGGTCCTCGATGGCGATGTAGCGGCTGATCTGGGTGTTCTTCCAGCTGGGGGCGTAGGCGGCCAGAGCCACAACCTGCTCCAGCAGCTCATGGGGGACGGGCCGGTCGGCAAACTTGCGCACGCTGCGCCGGGTTACAATGCACTGTTGGGCGTCCATAGCAAAACACACTCCTTCGCTTCAAAAGGTTGTCTCTATGGTATCCTCCCAAAACGCGGTTGTCAAGCCTGTGGATCATAGGAGGGGAAGTCCGCCCCGGAAACCGGCTCCTCCCGGGCTGGCTGGCTGTGTTCCTGGTAGGCGGGGAGGTCCTCCACTGTGGGTTCGATGGCCATAGGCTCCTCCTCCGAGGGGACCCCGCCCGGCATGGTCTGGTAGGAGACCGTCTGGTCCGCCGCCCCCTCGTCGGTGGAGGCGAAGGCCCCCAGCTCCACCCGGATGGCGTCCCCCTCCGGGTCCAGTTCGGCCAGAATGGCCAGCAGACGGGGATTCTCCTCCGTGATGGTCAAATCAATGCGGTTGTCCATCTCGTTCAAAGCCCACACAGCCATCACCCTGCCGCAGGCCGGGTCGGTCATGGCCAGCTCGTTGAGCTGGTCCATCAGGCTGGAGAGGTGAGAATAGGAGTAGCTCCCAGTGACAAAGGCGGCATCTCCAAAGTCCAAATCGGGGAGGTCCTGTCCTGCCACCTGCACGATGACGTACCGTCCGGCCTCGTTGTCGTAGTAGTACCCGCCGAACCAGGGCTGGCTCCGCCAGCCGGACACCCCCGCCAGGGGCTCGGGGGCGATGGCGTCCCCTCCGGCGTCGGCCGGAGCGTCCCCGCTGTCGTTATAGGCCGCCAAGTCGTCGGCCAGGGCCTCGGGGTGGAAACACCCCTCCACCACCGCCGCCTGGGCCATCCGGGCGAGGAGTTCCTCCACCTCCTGGGCCGACTGGGCAGTGACGGAGTAAAAGACGCTGTAGCCGCTGTCCAGGGTGAAGGACATCTCCCCGTACTGCTCCCCGCCGGGGTAGGTAAAACGGGCGGCCCGGATCTCCACCCCGTTGAGAACGGTGACGCTGTCCCCGGGCCAGTCCTCCGGCCGGCCGATGGCGTCGGGGGAGACGGTGACTCCCTGGCCCCCCACCATCAGGGTCAGCTCCCCCCAGCCGCAGCTGCCGTAGAAGTGGCCGTAGAACAGCTCGTCCAGGGGTCCGGGCTCCTCGTATGCGCCGCCGGGTAGCCCGAAGGCCAGCATGCCGGTGAGGTCGGAGAAGCCCTCCCAACCCAACACGTCAGGGATGGAACCGCCCAGCAGAGCTTCCAGATCGGTCTGGGTGACATCCCGGTTGACCCCCGCGCCGGCGGCGTAGCTGGCGCTGCTGTCCCCGGCGGGCGGGACTGCCGCCCAGATGTTCAGCTGGGGCAGGCCGCCCTCCAGCTCTCCCAGGGCTTCCTCCGTCTCCTGATAGGTGGAATAGCTCCCCTGGCCGGGAACGGTGGCGTGGAGGGCGGGGGAGAGGGCCCGGTAGATGGGATAGGCGGCCAGCACCAGGGCGGCGCAGGCGGCCACGGCCCCGTACTTCCAGGGGGCGGGCCGCTTCTTGACCGGCTGGGCCAGCCGGGCCTCCAGGGCCGCCCGGGCCTGGGGGCTGGGCCTTAACTGCTCCTGCATGGAGGAAAAGATCTCATTCATCGAAGTAGTCTCCTTTCAGCGCCTGGCGCAGCTGTTCCCGGCCCCGGGACAGCCGCATCCGCACCGCCCCCTCCCCCAGGGAGAGCACCCTGGCGATCTCCCGTGTGGACAGCCCCTGGAAGTAGAACAGGTACAGGGGCAGGCGGTAGCCCTCCTCCAGTCCGGACAGGGCCTGCCACACCCCGTTTTCCTCCGGGGTGGAGAAGGCAACAGGGGCGTCCTCCCGCTCGGTCAGGGGGACGGTTTTCTTCCGCCAGGAGGACTGGGTCACCCGCCTGCACTGGTTCAGGGTGGTGCGCAGCAGCCAGGCCCTGCGGTGCTCCTCGTCCCGGAAGGTCTTGCCCGACTGGAAATAGGCCAGAAAGACCTCCTGAAACACGTCGTCCGCGTCCGCCCGGGAGCCGGTCTTGGCGAGAGCCAGGCCGTATACTGTGGATTGATAGCGGTCTATGATCTCGGTGAGTTCGCCGCCCGCGCGCAGCGGCTGAGTGTCCATAGGCTCGACCTCCCTTCACCCATAACTCAAAGCAGCGGGGGGAAATGTCACAGGGAGATAGGAGATAAGAGTTAGGAGATAGGAGTTGATGTGCCGCCTGCGGCGGCGTTTTGAAATTTGTCCGGCGGAGCCGGACACCAAAACTCCTATCTTCTATCTCCTCACTCCTATCTCAACAGGATTTTCCCTTTCCATTCTACCAAAAGTGTGATATGATTACCATGTATTTGTGTGCGCAGGGGAGGTCAGCATGATTATCTTAGGCATCGACCCGGGAGTGGCCACCATCGGCTTTGGGGCCATCCGGGCGGAGCGGGGAAAAAATACCCTCCTGCGGTACGGGGTGGTCACCACCCCGCCGGGCATCCCCCTGTCCAGCCGGCTGCTCCAGATCTCCAGCGATATGGAGGAGCTGATCCACACCTTCCACCCTGACGAGATGGCGGTGGAGGAGTTATTTTTCACCAAAAACATCACCACCGGCATTGCGGTGGCCCACGGCCGGGGGGTCATTCTGCTGGCCGCCGAGAAGCTGGGGGTGCCCGTCTTTGAGTACACCCCCATGCAGGTGAAGCAGGCGGTGGTGGGCTACGGCGGGGCGGACAAGCGGCAGGTCATGCTCATGACCCAGAGGCTGCTGAATATGAGGGAGGTCCCCCGGCCCGACGACGCGGCCGACGCTCTGGCCATCGCCATCTGCCACGGCCGCTCGGCCACCAGCCTGCTGAATACCGAGCGGAAGTTCGATCCCAGCAAATATGACACGAGATAGGAGTGATGAGATAGGAGATAGGAGTTGCAGTGCCGCCTGGCGGCGGCGCTTTCAAATTTGTCCGGCAGAGCCGGACTCCATAACTCCTATCTCCTAATTCCTATCTCCTATCTGAAACGAGGGTTTATTTCATGTTCTACTATCTTTTCGGCACCGTGGCCCACATTGAGCCCTATCTGGCCGTCATCGACTGCGGCGGGGTGGGCTACGCCTGCCGCACCACCAGCTACACCCTGTCCGCCTTGAAGAAGGGGGAGAAGGGAAAGCTCTTTACCTACCTGAGCATCCGCCAGGACGGGGTGGACCTGTTCGGCTTTGCCACCCAGGAGGAGCTGAACCTGTTCCAGCAGCTCACCTCGGTGTCCGGTGTGGGCCCCAAGGCGGCATTGTCCATCCTGTCGGCCACCACCCCGGCCAATCTGGCGCTGTCCATCATCACCGGGGATGAGAAGGCCCTCACGGTGGCCCAGGGCATCGGCAAGAAGATTGCCCAGCGCATCATCCTGGAGCTGAAAGACAAGCTGGCCAAGGGCCAGACCGCCTCCTTCCAGGGGGAGAGCTACGGCGGCACCGGCATCACCGTCATCCCGGAGAACAAGCTGTCTGAGGCCAGCGCCGCCCTGGCGGTGCTGGGCTACTCCCAGGGGGAGATCAATCTGGCCCTGAAGGGCATCGACCTGGACAGCCTGACCCTGGAGCAGATCATCAAGCAGGCCCTGAAAAAGATGATGAAGGGGTGAGAACCTTGGAGACAACGAAAACCACCAAGACCGTGGTGAAAAGCGGCATTACCTTCGGTACCTGCCTAGCCATGGTCATTTCCTATACCACTTGGCACTCGGTGGGGTGGGCCATTTTTCACGGCCTGCTCAGCTGGGTATATGTGATCTATTTTGTCCTGCGATACTGATTTAAGTCAGCATACCTTTGAGAGGAACCAAACGATTATGGCCATTGATTTTTCCAATCCGGACTTTGACCCCGAGGAGCTGAGCGAGCCCCTGGTGACCACCTCCCTGACCCGGGAGGACGAGGGGGAGTACTCCCTCCGGCCCAGGACATTAAGAGAGTACATCGGTCAGGAGAAGGCCAAGGGCAACCTGGAGGTCTTTATCCAGGCGGCCAAGATGCGCCGGGAGCCTCTGGACCATGTGCTCCTCCACGGCCCGCCGGGGCTGGGCAAGACCACCCTCAGCGGCATCATCGCCAACGAGATGGGGGTGAACATCCGCATCACCTCCGGCCCCGCCATCGAGAAGGCTGGGGACCTGGCGGCCCTGCTCACCAACCTGAATGAGAACGACATCCTCTTCGTGGACGAGATCCACCGCCTGAACCGGGCGGTGGAGGAGGTATTGTACCCCGCCATGGAGGACTACGCCATCGACATCATCATCGGCAAGGGGCCGTCCGCCAACTCCATCCGCCTGGACCTGCCCAAGTTCACCCTCATCGGGGCCACCACCCGGGCGGGCCAGCTGTCCGCCCCCCTGCGGGACCGCTTTGGGGTGACGCTGCGGCTGGAGCTGTACACCCCGGAGGAGCTTGCCCGCATCGTCACCCGGTCGGCGGGCATCCTGGAGGTGCCCATCGAGCCCGACGGGGCCATGGAGATCGCCCGGCGCAGCCGGGGCACCCCCCGCATCGCCAACCGGATGCTGCGCCGGGTGCGGGACTTCGCCCAGGTGAAGGCGGGGGGCGTCATCACCAAAAAGGTGGCCGACGAGGCCCTCACCGCCCTGGAGATCGACCACCTGGGGCTGGACTCCATTGACCACCGGATGCTCCGGTCCATCATCGAGAACTACCGGGGCGGGCCGGTGGGGCTGGACACCCTGGCCGCCACTATCAACGAGGAGGCGGTCACCCTGGAGGACGTGTACGAGCCCTACCTGATGCAGCTGGGCTTCCTCACCCGCACCCCCCGGGGCCGGTGCGTCACCCCC
>CAJFVL010000010.1 GCA_904420465.1 uncultured Clostridium sp. | reverse complement strand
CATGCGGGACCCGGTGCTCTACCGCATCCGGTATATCGAGCACCACCGCCAGGGCACCAAGTGGTGCATCTTCCCCATGTACGACTTCGCCCACCCCATTCAGGACGCCCTGGAGGGCATCACCCACTCCCTCTGCTCCCTGGAGTATGAGGACCACCGCCCCCTGTATAACTGGGTCATCGAGCACACCGACGTGCCCTCCCATCCCCGGCAGATCGAGTTTGCCCGGCTGAACATCGACCACACCGTCATGTCCAAGCGGAAGCTGCGCAAGCTGGTGGAGGAGGGCTACGTCTCCGGCTGGGACGACCCCCGGATGCCCACCCTGTGCGGCCTGCGCCGCCGGGGCTACACCCCCGCCTCCATCCGGAACTTCTGCGACCGCATCGGGGTGGCCAAGAACCCCTCGGTGGTGGAATACGGCTTTCTGGAGCACTGCCTGCGGGAGGATCTGAACGATCACGCCCGGCGGGCCATGGCGGTCCTCCGTCCAGTGAAGCTGACCATCACCAACTACCCGGAGGGGAAAAGCGAGACCTTCCCCGTGGAGAACAACCCCAACGACCCGGAGGCCGGCACCCGGGAGGTCACCTTCTCCCGCCACCTGTATGTGGAGGCCGACGATTTCCTGGAGGTCCCCATCCCCAAGTACAAGCGGCTCTATCCCAACGGCCCCGAGTGCCGCCTGAAGGGGGCCTACCTCATCCGCTGCACCGGCTGCGTCAGGGACGAGGCCGGCAACGTCACCGAGATTTTGGCCGAGTACGACCCGGAGAGCTCCGGCGGCAACCCCGCCGACGGCCGCAAGGTGAAGGGAGCCACCATCCACTGGGTGGATGAAGCCACCGCCGTGGAGGCCGAGGTGCGGCTGTACGACAACCTGTTCTCCGACCCCGACCCGGACGCGGGGGACAAGAATTTCCTGGACTGTCTGAATCCCGGCTCCCTGGAGGTGCTCACCGGCTGCAAGCTGGAGGCCTCCCTGGCCTCCGCCCAGCCTGCCGACCGTTTCCAGTTCCTGCGTCTGGGCTACTTCTGCGCCGACAGCAGGGACTCCAGGCCCGGTGCCCTGGTCTTTAACCGGGCGGTCAGCCTGAAGGACAGCTTCAAGCCCGGCAAATAGGCTTCCAATTCATGACAAGAAAAACATGAGAGCTGCTTCAAGGCAACTCTCATGTTTTTTTGCAGTCTGTTTACATCCCCTGGGCCAGCATGGCCTCCGAGATGCGTTTGAAGGCGGCGATGTCGTTGCCGGCAATCAGGTCATAGCCCAGCCCGTACTCCTCCGCGGCGGCGGCCGAGGCGTCATAGATCGAACTCATGATCCCCCGAAGCTTCTCCTCCACCTCCTGACGGGACCAGCTGTAGCGGACGCTGTTCTGGGCCATCTCCAGTGCGGACACCGCCACGCCGCCGGTACCGGCCGCCTTGGAGCCCGCCGTCAGGATTTTGGGACTGAGCCGGAGCAGCTTCAGCGCGTCGGTGGTGGCGGGCATATTGGAGCCCTCCACATAGTACCGCACACCGTTGGCCAGGATGCACACCGCGTCCTCCACATCCAGCTCATTCTGAATGGCGCAGGGGATGACCACATCCACCGGCACACGCCAGGGCTTCTGCCCCGGGAAAAACTCCACGCCGAACTTCTGGGCATAGGGCGCCACCCGGTTTTCCCGGCTGGCCCGCATGGCCAGCACAAAGTCCAGCTTCTCCTGGCCGCACACTCCGTCAGGGTCATAGACGTAGCCGTCCGGACCGGAGAGGGTAACCACCCTGGCCCCCAGCTCCGCCGCCTTGCGGCACACGCCCCAGGAGGTATTGCCGAAGCCGGAGACCGCGATGCGGATTCCCTCCATAGACTCCCCCTGACGCTCCAGCATGCGGGCCAGGAAGTACACGATACCGAAGCCGGCCGCCTCCTGCCTCACCCGGCTGCCGCCGTAGGTCAGCCCCTTTCCCGTGAGGGCGCTGCTCTCCGCCTGGCCGGCGATTCGCTTATACTGTCCATACAGATATCCGATCTCCCGGGCGCCCACGCCGACGTCGCCGGCGGGAACATCGGTGTCCGAGCCGATATACCGGTACAGAGCGGTCATGAAGCTCTGGCAGAACCGCATGATCTCCCGGTTGCTTCTGCCCTGGGGATCAAAGTCAGAGCCGCCGGCCGCCCCTCCGATGGGCAGCCCGGTGAGGGCGTTTTTATAGGTCTGCTCAAAGCCCAGGAATTTGACCACCCCTTCATTCACCGAGGGGTGAAAGCGCAGACCGCCCTTGTAGGGGCCGATGGCGCTGTTGAACTGCACCCGGTAGCCCCGGTTGGTGTGCACCTTCCCCTGGTCATCCGTCCAGGGGACCAGGAAGGTCACCATCCGCTCCGGCTCCACCATGCGGGTGAGCAGATCCTGCTGCTCATAGCGGGGGTCGTCCAGCGCGGGCTCGATCATCTCCAGCCAGGTCAGAACGGACTGAAGGTACTCCGGCTGGGCGGCATACCGCTGCTTCAGATGCTCCGATACACGGGCAGCATACACATTCATGTTCCCGCCCCCTTTACACCACACCGTAGGCCAGCATGGAGTCGGCCACCTTCAGGAAGCCGGCGATGTTGGCCCCGGCAACCAGGTTGCCCGCCATGCCGTACTGGGCCGCGGCCTGGGAGGCGTTCCGGTACAGGTCGGTCATGATCTGCTTGAGATGGTCATCCACCTCCTGGAAGCTCCAGAAGAACCGCATGGAGTTCTGGCTCATCTCCAGCGCGGACACCGCAACGCCGCCGGCGTTGGCCGCCTTGGCGGGCGCGAAGAGGATGCCGGCCGCCTGGAAGGTCTCCACCGCCTCGGGCGTGCTGGGCATGTTGGCCCCCTCCGCCACGGCGAAGCAGCCGTTGGCAATCAGCGCCTTGGCCGAGTCGCCGCTGAGCTCGTTCTGGGTGGCACAGGGTAGGGCAATTCCGCAGGGAATCTGCCAGATTCCGGAGCAGCCCTCATGGTACTGGGCGCTGGAGCGCTGCTTGGCATACTCCGAAATGCGCTTGCGCTCCACCTCCTTGATCTGCTTCATCAGAGCCAGGTCGATTCCCTCGGGGTCGTACACATAGCCGTTGGAGTCGGACATGGCCACCACCTTGCCGCCCAGCTCGGTGGCCTTCTGACAGGCGTAAATGGCCACGTTGCCCGAGCCGGAAATGACCACCGTCTCTCCCTGGAAGGAGCGGCCGGCGTCCCGGAGCATATTGTCCGCGAAATAGCACAGGCCGTAGCCGGTGGCCTCCGTCCGGGCCAGGCTTCCGCCGTAGGACAGGCCCTTTCCGGTGAGAACGCCGGTAAATTCGTTGCGCAGCCGCTTATACTGGCCGAACAGGTAACCAATTTCCCGGGCGCCCACCCCCACGTCGCCGGCCGGCACGTCGGTATCGGGGCCGATGTACTTGAACAGCTCGTTCATAAAGCTCTGGCAGAACCGCATCACCTCGTTGTTGGACCTGCCCTTGGGGTCAAAATCGCTGCCTCCCTTGCCGCCGCCGATGGGCAGTCCGGTCAGGCTGTTCTTGAAGATCTGCTCAAAGCCCAGGAACTTCACAATACTCTCATTCACCGTGGGGTGGAAGCGCAGTCCGCCCTTGTAGGGGCCGATGGCGCTGTTGAACTGCACCCGGAAGCCCCGGTTCACATGAATCTTGCCCTGGTCATCCTCCCAGGGAACCCGAAACTTGATGACCCGCTCCGGCTCCACCAGGCAGTCCATCACGCCCTCGGAAATCAGCTCGGGCCGCGCATTGACCACCGGGGCCAGAGAGGTCAGCACCTCCTGCACCGCCTGGTGAAATTCCGGCTGGGCGGGGTTCTGGCGAATCACACGCTCCATCAAGCCGTTCAGGTACTCGTTTTGAATATTCATTGTGTTTTCCTTCCTCTCTTTTCTTCTTTTTCTTTTCTTCCTAAACTGCCAGACAGATCTGGCTTCCGCTCTGCGAGTTAATCAAAGTATATAATACGTCAATTTGCAATGTCAACGATTTTTATCCTGCATATTTTCAGCCTAATTTCTATTTATCATTTTGACGATTCAGAGACGGTACAAAAAACAGCCCCTGCTCAATCCCTCTCACCCCCTGTTTCACGAGGAAGCAGGTACGGCTCCCCCTCCGCCAACCATTCTCCCTCTTCCCTTCCGACATTCTGCCGGGAAGCGGCGGAAAAAGCATTATGACGGATTTGATGCACGGAGCAAAATTTGTTAATTTTTTGACATCCAAATTTAATTCCAGAAGCACGCTTCTCCCACACCCCTGCGCCCGGCCAGATAAAAGAGACCGCCGTTTGGAGCAAATCCAAACGGCGGTTCCAAGCAAAATTTACGCACAAAAGCAGTTCACACAGCGGCGTGGAAACGGCCCCCCTTCGCAAAAACGCCGGTCAGGGGCTTCTCCCGCCGCCTTACGCCTCCCGGGGAGCTTCGCCCGAGGCTTTAAACACATTTACGGCCCTGGCGTCCTCGGCCCTCCGGTCCTCGATCGCCTCCTTCAGGAGCATATCCTTCACCTTCATCAGCCGGATGGTGTTGGCCCGCTCGTTTTCGTCCAGCTTCATGGAGATATACTTGATATTTTCCTGCATCTCCGGGATCTTCACATACTCCAGGGCATTGACCCGGCGGCGGGTTTTCTCGATCTCCTCGGCCAGCAGCTGGCTGGTCTTTTCAATCTCGGCCAGACGCAGCATATCCTGAAACACCCGGGACAGGGCGTCCACCGCGTCATCCAGCTCGCCGCTGGTCTGGGCAAAGCCGTAGGGGTAGATCTCCCCCGGGTCCTGGCTGCGGGTATGGAAACGGTACCGGGGCACATTGACCGACATCACGTTTTCAAAGGTCATGTCCAGCTCCACGCTCTGCTTCGGGTAGAGCAGGGACTGCTCCAGCATCTCAGGGGACATGAGGGCGGCAGCCACCGTGAAGGCCCCGTGGGCCCGCATCAGCTCCTCCTCCACCCGCTTCCGGAGGGCCCGGTTCTCCCGCACCACGTCCATAAACTGCTTCATCAGCTCGTCCCGCTTGTCTTTCAGCAGCTTGTGGCCCCGCTGGGCAGTCTTGAGCCGGCCCTTCAGCCGGGTCAGCTCCATACGGGTGGGGTTTATGGTTGTGGAAGGCATTCAAATCCCCCCTTAATCCTTCTTGGGCAGATACTTGTCGATCAGCTCCGGCTTGATACGCTTGAGCTCGCTGCGGGGCAGGATGGAGAGCAGCTCCCAGCCCAGATCCAGCGTCTCAAACACGGTGCGGTTCTCCTCCGTCCCCTGGGAGACATAGCGCTTTTCAAACTCGTCGGCGAACTTGGCGTAGAGCAGGTCGGTGGGGCTCAGGGCGGCCTCGCCCAGGATGGACATCAGCTCCTTGTTCTCCTTGCCTGTGGCGTAGGCGGCAAAGAGCTGATTCATGGTGCCCGAGTGGTCCTCCCGGGTCTTGCCCGCGCCGGTCCCCTTGTCCTTCAGGCGGGACAGGGAGGGCAGCACATCCACAGGCGGGTTGACCCCCTTCCGGTACAGCTCCCGGGACAGGATAATCTGCCCCTCGGTGATATACCCCGTCAGGTCGGGGATGGGGTGGGTCTTGTCATCCTCGGGCATGGTGAGGATGGGGATCAAAGTGATGGACCCCTCCTTGCCCAGCTGGCGGCCCGCCCGCTCGTAGATGGTGGCCAGGTTGGTGTACAGGTAGCCGGGGTAGCCGCGGCGGCCGGGGACCTCCTTCTTGGCGGCGGAGATCTCCCGCAGGGCCTCGGCATAGTTGGTGATGTCGGTCATAATGACCAGAACATGCATGTTTTTCTCAAAAGCCAGATACTCCGCCGCCGTCAGAGCCATGCGGGGGGTGGCGATGCGCTCCACCGCCGGGTCGTTGGCCAGGTTGGTGAACAGCACGGTGCGGTCGATGGCCCCGGTGCGCTTGAACTCCTGGACGAAGAACTCCGACTCCTCAAAGGTGATGCCGATGGCGGCAAAGACCACGGCGAATTTGGAGTCGTCATCCAGCACCTTCGCCTGGCGGGCGATCTGGGCGGCCAGGGCGGCGTGAGGCAGGCCGGAGCCGGAGAAGATGGGCAGCTTCTGTCCGCGGACCAGGGTATTCAGCCCGTCAATGGTGGAGATGCCCGTCTGGATAAACTCGTTGGGGTAGTCCCGGGCGGCCGGGTTCATGGCCAGCCCGTTGATGTCCCGGTACTCATCAGCCAGGATGGGGGGGCCTCCGTCGATGGGCTGGCCCATGCCGTTGAACACCCGGCCCAGCATATCTCCGGACACACCCAGCTGGAGGGGATGGCCCAGGAAACGGATTTTGGACTGGGCCAGGTTGATGCCGGCGGAGGACTCGAACAGCTGGACCACCGCCTTGTCTCCGTTGACCTCCAGCACCTGACAGCGGCGGACGGTGCCGTCGGCAAGGCGGATCTCGCCCAGCTCGTCATAGGTGACGCCCTGGACCCGGTCCACCACCATCAGGGGGCCGGAGATCTCCTGGATCGTCTTGTATTCCCGGATCACAGTGCATCCTCTCCCTTCTCGGCGACGGCCGTCAGCTCCTGCTCCATCTCAGCCAGCAGGCCGTCATAGACCTCCCGGTACTCTGCGGCGGGCACCGACTTGGCCCGGCCGATCTTCTCCCGCACGGGAACGGCGAACAGCTGGGCCAGATCGCCGCCCTTCTGCTGGGCAGCGCGGCACTCCTGGTCGTACCGGCGGATCATGGCCAGCAGACGGGCCTGCCGGTCATACTCGGAATAGGAGTCCACATCCACAAAGGAGTTCTGCTGGAGGAAGTCCTCCCGGATCATCTTGGCCGTCTCCAGAGTGATTTGATCTTTGGCGGACAGGGAGTCCTTGCCCACCAGCTGGACAATCTCGTTCAGGCTGGCCTCCTCCTGGAGGACGGCCATGGCCCACTCCCGGTTGAGGAGGAAGTCCTTGCCCAGGTGCTCGTCGTACCAGGGCTTCAAGCTGTCCAGGTACAGGGAATGGGAGGTGAGCCAGTTGATGGCGGGGAAGTGGCGGCGGTAGGCCAGGGAGGAGTCCAGGGCCCAGAACACCTTGACGATGCGCATGGTGGCCTGGGAGACCGGCTCGGACAGGTCGCCGCCCGGCGGGGAAACCGCGCCCACGGCGGTCAGGCTGCCCCGGCGGTCCTCGTCGGAGCCCAGGCAGGACACGCTGCCCGCCCGCTCGTAGAACTGGGCCAGACGGGAGGACAGATAGGCGGGGTAGCCCTCCTCGCCGGGCATCTCCTCCAGACGGCCCGACATCTCGCGCAGAGCCTCGGCCCAGCGGGAGGTGGAGTCGGCGATGACGGCCACGGCGTAGCCCATATCCCGAAAATATTCGGCGATGGTGATGCCGGTGTAGATGGAAGCCTCGCGGGCGGCCACCGGCATGTCAGAGGTGTTGGCGATAAGCACTGTCCGCTTCATCAGGGACTGGCCCGTCCGGGGGTCCACCAGCTCGGGAAATTCCCGGAGCACGTCTGTCATCTCGTTGCCGCGCTCGCCGCAGCCGATATAGACCACCAGGTCCACGTCGGACCACTTGGCCAGGGCGTGCTGCATCACCGTCTTTCCGGACCCGAAGGGGCCAGGGATGGCGGCGGTGCCTCCCTTGGCCACCGGGAAAAAGGTGTCCACAATGCGCTGGCCCGACTGGAGGGGGACCACAGGGGGATACTTGCGCTTGTAAGGCCGGCCCACGCGGACGGGCCACTTCTGCATCATGGGCAGCTCCACCCGGGAGCCGTCCTCCTGCTCCAGCACGGCCACCGTCTCCGTGACAGTGAAGGAGCCCTCCTGAATGGAGACCAGCCTGCCCTTCATAAGGGGCGGGACCATGATCTTATGGAGAATGGAATCGGTCTCCTGGACGGTGCCCAGCACATCGCCCCCCACCAGCTGGTCCCCCGCTTTGGCCGCCGGGACAAAGTCCCACTTCTTCTCCCGGTCCAGGGCGGGCACCTCCACGCCGCGGGGCAGGTTGTTGCTCCCCGTTCTCTCCCGGATGACCTCCAGGGGACGCTGAATTCCGTCATAGATATTCTCGATCAGGCCGGGGCCCAGCTCCACCGACAGGGGCGCCCCCGTGGTGACCACCTCGGCGCCGGGGCCCAGGCCGGAGGTCTCCTCATAGACCTGAATGGAGGCCGAACCGCCGCTCATATTCAGAATCTCTCCGATCAGCCGCTGTTCGCCCACCCGGACCACGTCGGCCATGTTGGCCTCCTCCATCCCGGCGGCCACCACCAGCGGACCGGAGACTTTTACAATTTTACCCATAGGCTGTTACCTTCTTTCTTCGTCGGGACAAACCGCGCATCCCTCGCTCCGCCGTTCCTTCTCCCCCGAGGCGGCGGCGTTCGGCCGCCCCGGCTCGATCTGACTGACTGGAGCCGCGTTCCAGCGGGGCTCCGGAGCTCAGCACAGTTTCCCTTAGAGAATATCCGCGCCCACCGCACGCTCCACGGCGGTTTTGACATTGGCCATTCCGATGCCCAGGGCCCCCTCTTTGCCGGGGATCAGGATGACCGCCGGAGTCAGCGCATCCTTGTACCGGGCAATCTCCGCGGGGATCTGGGCGGCCAGCTGTTCGGTGACATAGACAATGGCATAGTTCTCCCGGGCCATACGGTGGAGGGCGTCCCGGCCCTCCTCCGGTCCGGACACGGGACACGTCTCCAGCCCCAGGGCCTTGAACCCCAGCACACTGTCCTGGTCCCCCAGAACGGCGATTTTGTATCTCATGCTGCCGCCCCCTTACACATAGGTGTCCCGCAGGCGTTGGCGCACCGTGTCCCCGTCCAGACCGGCCGCCCGGCCGGCGAAGATGGTGCGCACGGCGGTAAGCTCCGCCTCTTTGGCATACAGGTAGCCCAGCACCGGCTCCTCCCCAAAGGGGATGCGCCGGGCTCCGGTGAGGTAGGTGTTCAGGGCGTTGTCACACTCCCGCTCAAAGGCAGTGAGAGAACCTCCCTCCCGCCGGGTCAGGCGGGACCCCAGCTCAGCGGCCCGGGCCAGCGGACCGGTGCGGAACGCCTCTCCCAGGGCGTCTCCCCGGGCGGACGCAATGGACCGCGGAGAGACGTTCCCCCCAGGCAGCAGCACCTGGGCCAGGAAGTCGCCCTCCTTTCCCATCCGGTACACCCGGACGGCGGAGCGCAGGTTGGCCGCGTCAATGGACAGGCGGACATAGCCCTGAAGAAATGCGCTGCCCAACTCCCGGGCCAGAGCGCTCATCTCCTCAAAGCAGGCCGCGTCCAGGATCAGGTCGGCCTGCTGGGGGTTCTGCTGCTGGGAAAGGACATTCCATGCCTTTGACATGGCCTTCTGGAACACCGGGGAGCAACCCTGCAGCTCTTCCCGGCGCCAGCCGTCCAGCAGCTCCTTGGGCTGATAGCGCCCGCCGGGCAGCAGCAGGCGGTCCGCCTCCACCCCCATGGCCTGCGCCTTCAGGATCACCTTGGCGTTGTGGTAGTCGTACTTCAGCCGGAAGAGCTCCACCAGCCGCTGATCCGGGACAGACTGCTCCATGTCCCGGAGGGTATCCGCCCGGGCCTGGGCCAGCACAGCCTCCAGGGTGGAGCCCTCGGGATATCCGCACTCGGTGAGCACCTTCATGGCCTCTCCCGCATCCTTGGCCTCGATCATCCGGTCCATGCGCTCCCGGGTGAGCAGACGGCCCTCCATGGCCCGAATACGGGCGGAGATCATCAAATAATCCGTATCCTTCTTATGGGACAAAATACCACCCCTTTCGTGTCAGGCCGGAGCGGTGCGCGCCTCACGCTCCGCCCCTGCCCTTCACGCTCCAAACAAAATTTCGGCCGCCTCCCGCTCCAGCGACTCCCGCTGCAGCTGGATCATCACGTCAAAGGCACAGTTGACCTCCACGTCGCCGTCGACCAGGATGAAGCCCCCCCGGATGGGGCGGGTCTCCTCGCTGAGGGTGAGCATCCCCGTCCCGGTGACCAGAGCGGCGGTGGAGTGGACCACTTTCCCCAGCAGGGCGCCCATCCAGCTGCCGGTGATGGCCTCGGGCAGCTCAGGGACCACCTGGCTGACCAGGGCCTCGTTGGCGGCCACCACTACCTGCTTGCCCACCCGCGCCCGGTCCCTGGCGGAGAAAATCAGCTGCTCCTTCCCGGTGGAGGAGGCCTCCAGCACCAGCCGGGTCAGCAGGGCAATGTATGCCTCCTCAGGCAGGGTGCACAGCTTCTCCAGGGCCAGGCCGAAGGCCTCATTGAGCACCTCCTGCTTGGCGGCCAGCTCCAGCTTGCCGCCCTCCATCCGGGCGGCCGACTTCAGCCGCTCCAGCCGCTCAGAGGCAGCCCTGCGGCCCCGGGCCAGAATCTCCTCGCTCTCCCGCTTCGCCTGGGCGGCGGCGGAGGCGGTGATTTCATCGGCCTGGCGCCGGGCCTCCGCCTGGATGGAGGCAATCTCCCGGTCCATGTCGGCGGTAATGCGCCCGGTAATTTTTTCAATTCCGTCCATAGGCGCCCTCCATCAGAAGCCGAACCAGATCATCAGGAAGGAGATCAGCAGGGACAGAATGGCGTAGAACTCCACGATGATGCACAGCACCATGCCCTTGGACCAGTCGTTGGGGCTCTTGGCCACAATGTTGATGGAGGCGGCGGCCACGCGGCCCTGGGCAATGGCGGACAGCAGGCCGCCCAGGGCCATGGGCAGGCAGGCGGCCAGAATCTGCAGGCCCTGGGGGGCGGTAATGGCGGTGATGTCGCCTCCGAACAGCCCCATCTTCAGCAGGGCCAGAAAGCCGATTACCAGGCCGTACAGGCCCTGGGTGCCGGGGATAACCTGCAGGATCATGACCTTGGAAAACTGGGAGGGGTCCTCGCACAGCAGCCCGGCGCCCGCCTCACCGGCGATGCCGGTGCCCTTGGCGGAGCCGACACAGGCCAGGCCGGCTGCCAGCGCCGCGCCCAGAAATCCGAAGAAGGGACCGCCGTATTGAGCAATCAATTCACCAAACATTTTATTTTTCCTCCTTAATATCGACATATTTTGTCGCAAACTGCAGGGGACGCCAGGGCCGCCCGCCCTCTTTATAGAACTGCTTGAAAAATTCCAGGTACTGCAGCCGGGACGTATGGACATAGGTGCCAATCACGTTCAGGCCGAAGTTAAAGGCATGGCCCACCAGGAAAATCACAAAGAAAATCGGGATTCCGGCCGCCGGAGGCAGTCCGCCGCCCGGCATGGCGGCCAGAATGTTGAATACCTGCCCGATCACCGACCCGGCCAGCATCATGACCATCAGCCGGGAATAGGAGAGGATATCGCCGAAATATCCCGTCACGCCGTTATAGATGGCGCTGATGACGGCGGTCACCCGCCCCAGCCCCCTGGCATTGCGGGCCTGGGCCAGCAGCATCACGCAGCCCAGGATGAGCACCACAGGAAGCCCGTTTATCACGCCGATGGAGGCGACCCCCGCCGCATCCATCGCAAACAGCGCGATGCCCAGAAAAATGACCCACCAGGTGCCGATGTCCCAGATGGCATCCCACACCTGGCCATCCCGGCAGAGCATCCAGAACTTGACGATCATGGCCACCAGGATCTGGACAAAGCCCACCGCCAGGGCAAAGACCAGGGCAGTCATGGGGTCGTTCATCACATCCAGCAGGGGGTTGACCGTCAGGAAGGGGATCTGCGGGGTTGGAATCCCCAGCATTCCGGTGAAGCGGCTCAAGAAATCGGAGAAGAAGCCTCCGGTCAAAAAGCCAATCACCGCCGACGAGATCCCGCACATGAACATCAGCCGGATCAGCTGGCCAAAGCCTCCCTTGGGCCTTGTCCGGGCCTGAATCACCCCGCAGACCGCAGCCAGAACGATGCCATAGGCCAGATCGGCAAACATGAAGCCGAAGAAAAACACATAAAAGGGCATCATCAGCCCATTCGGGTCCACCCCGTCATAAGCCGGGAGGGAATACATCTCGGTAATGGTATTCAGCGGCTCAGTGAGCACATTGCTTTTGAGCTTGACCGGCACCTGCGGATAATCCTCCGGAGCCGGGTCCTCCGTCTCCCAGCAGCAGGTGAACTCCCGCAGCCGCCGGGTGAGCTTCTCCTCCTCCGGGGCGGGCACCCAGCCCTCCAGGAAGAACGCGCTCCGCGAGTCCATCAGGCGGCAGCGCGCCTCCTCCCGGGCAATCTCCTGGTCAGCCCGGTCCAGCGCCCGCTCCAGGTCCGGCTTGGCGGGAGCCATCCCGGCCACCTCGGCAGCGGTCTCCTTCAGCTGCTGCTCCGTCTCCTCCTGCTCGCCGGCCAGCCGCCTGTCATTTTCAGCCGCCGTTCCGGTCCAGCCCCGAAGAGCCGCCCGGGAAAAGCCGTACTCCTTCAGCACCTCCTGGCACTCCGCCTCCGCGCTGCGGTGGCACAGCACCACCAGATACCGCCGCTGGGTATCGCTTCCGGCCCGAAGCAGCTCCACCAGCTCGCTTTTCTCCTTCAGGGCCCGCTCCAGCCCATCCAGGTCCGCGGTTCCGGCCACGCTGCCGAACTGCACCGACACCTCGCCGGTGGACTCCGTCTCCAGCGGGATATCCAGGGGCAGCCAGGGGGCCAGGGAGAGCCGCTGGGCGTGCAGCTTGCTCTGCTGGGCATTGAGGGCGGCGATTTTCCGCTCCAGCCCGCCCAGCCGGCCCGCCGCCTCCAGGGCGGCCCCATAGGCCCCGTCATCAAAGAACTCCGCCTCGGTCACCACCGGCCTGGGCGTCAGCAGTCCCCCCTTCTGCTTGGGGCCATGCTTCTTCAGGGTCTTGAGCGCCCCTTCCAGTCCGGCCCGCCGATCCCGGGCCTGATTCAGGGCGTCCTCATCCGGCCGGCTGAGGCGCTCCCACAGCTCCCGCTCCTTCGGGTCCTCCCCTCCCGGGGAATCCTGCCCCGCCGAAAAGGCGTCCACCTCCACACAGCCCATTCGCTGAAGCAGCCTGAGAAGCTCCGGACGCTCCTCCTGCATCCCCACCAGCCGCAGACGCTTCATTTTTACGATAGACATCAGCGACTCACAACCTTTTCTATGATCATTTCGGCCGCCTGATCCAGCTTTTGGCGGGCCGCCTGCTTCTTCTCCTCAGCGGCCGCACGGGCCTGCTCTGTCATCCGCTCAGTCTCCCCGGCGGCCTCCTCCTCCGCCTGGAGCATCATCTGTCTGACCTGTGCCTCGGCGGCCTCTCTGGCCTCCTCCACGGTGCGCTGGGCCTCCTTCCGGGCGGCAGCCAGCGTCTGTCTGCTCTCCGCTTCGGCGGCCTCCAGACGGCGCTTTGCCTCCTCCTCCGCTTGGGTCACTTTTTGGATCGCTTCCATCGACATACCTCTTATCACCTCGATGCACTGCTTTTCAGGATGGCGCCAGGAAATTTTAACTAGTTTAATTCTACGAAATTTGCCCCAAAAATGCAAGTGTTATTTTATTAACTTTCTTTTTGCTTTTTCCTCGTTTCTTTAAGTTCGTCATTTTGCCTTTTTTCAATAGGCCATATTTGCTTTTTTGTTGCCTTTTATTAGCTTTATTGGCTTTTTAACCTTCTTTGTTAAGATTCCGTTATTTTTTGAATACAAAAAATGCAGGCCCGTCCGCCGATATGTGCAGACAGGCCCGTCAAAATATCGTCTTTTATGTCTCTTCCTCCGGCGGCAGCTCCAGCACCGCCTGGCTCAGCTTCACATTGCTGTCCAACGCTCCGGTCAGCATCACCACCCGCTCCGCCTGGATGGAGAGCCCCGCCTCCCCCAGCTGGGAAAGCAGCTGCTCCTCTCCCTGGCCGGCCTGTGTCCACAGCCGCCCGGCCTGCTCCTCCAGCAGGGCGGGGGTCAGCCCGCTGGCCGCACCGTCCAGCGCCTGGCCGTCCAGGCGCAGGGACAAGAGGGTTCCGTAGGACTTCACCGCCTGGGCACAGGCCGTCAGAACGTCCCGCGCCGCCGCCGCCCTCCGGGAGGGGTCGGCATAATCCCCCCAGTTGATCCGGTCCAGGTTCCCCTGGGTGGGGAACGCGGCACATTCCAACAAAATTTCGTCAAATCCCAGTGCGGCCAGCTCGCCGCACAGCTGGGCCAGATAGATCTGAGACTGCTCATTTCCGGGGTGCAGCCATCGCAGCCCCAGCTCGTCCTTCCAGTTTCCGTTTCCCGCCCGCAGGGCCATGCTGTTCCGGTAATAGGGAACCGTGTTGTCCCGGAAGCAGCAGACCCGGGCCACGGTATAGACCTCACCCTGGTTCCACTGGCGGATGGCCTCGTTGACCTCCTCCGTCCCGGTGCTCACCCCCAGCGCCGCGGCCAGCTCCTGCGAGCTGGCCCAGGCCAGCGTGCCGTCCTGGCTTTTCATCTCCAGCACCAGGGCGTTGGCCCCCGCCTCTGACAAAAGGCCGGCGGCCGTCCCGTCCAGAACGGCCTGGAGAGGCAGCTCCAGAGCCAGCATGGCATCCGGCTCTGCGCTTTCGCCGGCATCCTCCCCGCCGGCAGGCTCCCCGCCCCCCGACTCGTCAATGACCACACTGATGCTGCCCGAAGCGGCGGGAGGCGTCTCTCCTCCTCCGGAGAAACCGGGCAGGTTCAGGCGCGGCCCCCGGTCGGTAAAGACAAGGAACCGCTGTCCCCACAGCAGCAGGGCCAGCGTCAGCACCACCAGAACCGCCAGCACCACCGCAATTCCTTTTAAAATGTCGTGGAGTGTCCTGCGGCCCCGATAGCCGCCATAACCATTGCGAGAACGGCGCATAGCTTCCTCCTTTAGTTTTCCAGCTCAGTATTTCCCTCCGGCCGGCCTCTTATCCGGAAAATGCCCGTCAGATCACCATGCCGCCGTCCACCCGCAGCACCTGCCCGGTGATAAAGGAAGCCCGGTCGGAAGCCAGGAACAAAATTGCCCGCGCCGCCTCCTCCGGGGTGCCGATGCGCCCCAGAGGGGCCTCCTGCCCCAGGGCGGCCAGAGTCTCGCCGCTCAAGCCGGCGTTCATATCCGTGTCGATCACGCCCGGCGCCACACAGTTCACCCGCACATGGGAGGGGCCCAGCTCCTTGGCCAGGGCCCGGGTCAAGCCCTCCACCCCCGCCTTGGCGGCGGAGTAGGGGGCCTCACAGGAGCCCCCCGTCTCCCCCCACATGGAGGAGACGGTGACAATGGCCCCCCGCTGCCGGCGGACAAAGCCGGGATAGGCCGCCCGGATGGGATAAAACACCCCGTCCAGATCCACCCCCATCACCTGGCGCCACTGCTGGTCGGTGACATCGCACAGCAGGGTCTGGGGCAGGGCCACCCCGGCGCAGCACACCAGGGCCTCCAGCGGACCCATCGCTTCCGCCGCACGCACCAGAGCCTGGGCCTGGAGCGGATCAGACACATCGCCCTCCAGGGCCACCGCCTCCCCGCCCGCCGCGGACAGCTCGGCGGCCAGGGCCAAAGCCTCAGCCCGGTGGCGGCAGTAGTTCAGTGCCACGCTCCAGCCCGCGGCGGCAAACTCCCGGGCCGCAGCCGCCCCAATGCCCCGGGACGCCCCGGTAATCAGCACGTTTGGTTTCATCCAGCCTCACCTCAGACGAACACGCCCTGGACCAGCAGCATATACAGTCCTGTGGCGCCAAAGATGGACAGAAGGTCGTTCCCCTTCCACAGGTGAAGGAGCACCGCCGCCCCGCAGGCCAGCAGGGAGGGCGCCCAGCCGGCGGGCTGGCCGAAGCTGACCCCCCGCAGGCAATAGACGATCAGCATGGTGATGATGGCGGGAGGCAGCACCCGCCCCAGATAGAGCACCAGCTCCGGGGGCCTCTCCCCCCGGTCAAAGAGCAGAAAGGGCAGCGCCCGGGTGAAAAAGGTCACCAGGGCCATGACGGCAATGGACGCCGCCGCCTGCCCGGCAGTCAGTGTGGTCATGACGCAGCCTCCTCGTCCCGGGGCTGTACCGCCCCGCCCCGTTTCCCTTCCAGCCGGGTCCGCAGCAGCACCAGCGCAAAGACAATGATTCCCAGCGCGGGGAGCAGCATCTCCTCCTGTCCCACCAGCAGCAGGCTTCCCAAGGTGGCACAGGCCCCCAGCAGGGCGGGCAAATGGCTGCCCGCCGCCTTCCACTGCCCCACGGCGATGACCAGAAACAGCGCCGTCATGGCAAAGTCCACCCCCGTGGTGTCAAAGCCCAGGGCGGAGCCGGCCAGAGAGCCCAGCACCGAGCCCACAATCCAGTAGCTGTGGTCCAGCAGGGCCACGGCAAAGCAGAAGTCGTGGTCCCGCACGCCCTCCGGCGCCCTGACGCTGCTGAGCAGCGCATAGGTTTCGTCGGTAAGGGAAAAGATCATATACAGCTTCCGCGGCCCCATGCCCCGGAACTTCTCCAGCATGGACAGACCGTAGACCAGGTGGCGGAAGTTGATCATCAGCGTCAGAAACGCCACCTGGGTCAGGGGAGCTCCCGCGGCCAGCAGGGAGACGCCCAGGTACTGGCCGGAGCCGGCATAGATGGTCAGGCTCATGGCCAGGGCCCATCCCACGCCGTAGCCCTCGGCCTGAAGCATCAGACCGAAGGCCATTCCTATGGCCAGATAGCCCATCAGCACCGGCACCGTTGCCGGAAATGCGGCGGACAGGGTTTTGCGGTTCATTGGGAAAATTCACTCCATTGACGGCCGCCTCCATTGGCGGCCCCGTTTTCGGTCTATATTTTATCTGTTTTTTCCCTCCAGCGCAAGCCCCAGCTTTTCTATATACAGATTCGGCCGCAAACGTGAAGAATTTGTGAATTTCTGAAATGGAGCTTGATTTTTTCTCCGCACCTTCTATAATCTATAACAATACCGTTTGGGGCGCTCCTCCGCGGTCCCGCCCCGCCCCTGTGCACTGGAGGTGCTCTCTTGGAACCCCTTTTGTTTATCTATAATCCCACGGCCGGAAAAGGCCAGATTGTCTCAGAGCTGTCCCCCGTTTTGGATATCTTCACCAAGTACGGGTGGCTGGTCACCGCCTATCCCACCCAATGCAAGGGAGACGCGGTCCAGGCCGCCCGCATCCTGTCTCCCGGTTTTCAGCGGGTCATCTGCGCCGGCGGAGACGGAACCTTGAGCGAAACAGTGTCCGGTCTGATGGAGCTGGAGCATCCGCCGGTGCTGGGCTATATCCCCTTCGGCTCCACCAACGACTGCGCCGCCACGTTGGAGCTCCCCCGCAAGCCCCGGCTGGCTGCCGCCGTGGCCGCCGGCGACGGAACGCCCGTCCCCAGCGATATCGGCCGGCTGAATGGACACACCTTCGTCTATGTGGCAGCCTTCGGCGCCTTTACCAAGGTTGCTTACGACACGCCCCAGGATCTGAAGAACACCTTCGGACACATCGCCTATGTGCTGGAGGGAATCGCATCCCTGCCCACCATTGCGCCCTACCGCCTGAAAGTGGAGCATGATGGGGAGGTGCTGGAGGACGACTTCTTCTTCGGCATGGTGAGCAACGCGGTGACGGTGGGCAGCTTCAAGCTGCCTCAAAGCGACAAGGTGGTGCTGGATGACGGACTTTTTGAGGTCACTCTGGTGAAAAAGCCGGTAAGCCTGACCGACATTGCCAACGGCTTTCAGGCGCTCCTCTCCCAGTCAGCGGGAGGCAGCGGGGCGCTGGTCCACTTTCAGACCTCCCGGGTGACCTTCACCTGCGGCACCCCCATCCCCTGGACGCTGGACGGAGAATTCGGCGGCAACCAGGAGGTAAGCGTGGTGGAAAACTGCCGCAGGGCTCTGACCATTGTGCGGGGCATCGAAAAATAAGTCATACAAAAGGACCCGCGCGGCAAAACGCCGCACGGGTCCCTTCTCTTTTTTATTGAATTTCCAGGGCCTGGCTGATGTCAACCGGCTGGGCGTCCCCCCACAGCCGCTCCAGGTCATAAAACTTCCGCGCCTCGTCGGTAAAGACGTGAACCACCACGCTGGAGAAGTCCATCAGCAGCCAGGTGCCGTCCCGGTGCCCCTCGATGTGGTGCACCCGCTCCCCGCGCTTCTCCATCTCCTCCTCGCAGGCATCCGACATGGCCTTGATCTGGGTGTTGGATGTGGCGGTGCACAGTACGAAGTAGTCGCACAGCGTGGTCAGTTCCTCCGTTTTCAGCACCTTTACATCCTGTCCCTTTTTGCTGTCCAGCGCCCTGGCCAGCAGCACCGCCATTTCATAAGAAGTCAAGCAAGCCGCTCCTTTCTATATTTTATGCCGCCTGTCCCGCCGGCTCCGGCCGGGCGGGCAGCACCACAACGGGGTTCTGTTCTGTCTCCCCCTGCGTTGTCTGAGAATCCTGAATTACACTCTCCCCCGGATCAGGGAGCACATCGTCCGGGTCGGGCAGAAGGCTGCCGGGATCTGTCACAACGCTCTCTCCCGGCGTCTCCTGGGTCTGGCCGCCCTGCCCCGGCGCTTCGCTGCCGGAGCCGCCCTCCGGAGCGGTCCCGCTCTCACTGGGGCTGTCCGCTTCTCCCCCCTGGGACTCTCCGCTCCCCTGATCCTCCGTTCCATCCTGGGGCGTCTCTCCCTCCTGTCCCGTACTTTCTTCCTGAGTGCCGCCGCTTCCCAGCTCCGAAGAGGAATCCCCCTGGGAGCCGCCCTCATCCGGATTCTGCTCCTCAGGCTGATCCGTCCCGCCGGGATCGGTCTCTCCCTCCTCCGGCTCCGGATCAGGCTCGGCCACCACAGCGGGCCGGCCCATTCGCTCATCGGCCAGGGTCCCGTTGGTCACGCCGAAGCTGCCGTCGCTGTTCCGGTACATCAGCTGCAAATCGCTGGCGCGGATCTCGTCCTGATAGGGGTTCAAGCCGTCGTTGAGCAGCTCCAGCATCGCGCTCTGGTTGGCCACCACCATGGAGGCCCCGTTGTAATACACCCCGGTATAGGGCATGGTGGAGAAGGCGACGTCGTTCTCGGTGTCCATTCCCACCGCCAGCTGGGCAAAGGCCAGCAGGTTCCCAACGGACAGGTCGGTGGTCACATTGTCCAGAAACACCTGGGCCAGAGAGGGCAGCTTCAGCAGGGTGGAGGGCTGAAGGCAGGTGTCCAGCACGGCAGCCAGAAACTCCTGCTGCACCTCGGTGCGGGCCACGTCTCCCCCGGAGGAGCCGGTGTTGTTCTTCCGCCAGCGGACCACCTCCATGGCGTCCTCGCCATACAGCTTGCGGTAGCCCGCCTCCTGGTGGATATGCAGGTCCTGGGCCGGGTCGTCATAGTTCATGTCGAAGGGAACGTCGAAGTAGACGCCGCCCAGAGCGTCCACCAGCTCGCCGACCGCCTCCCACTGAATCAGTACATAGAAGTCGGGGTAAATCCCGGTGAGCTTGCTCACCTCCTGCTTGAGGGCGGTCATCCCATTTTCCACCCGCTCCCCCTCGGGCAGGCTGGAGGAACCCCGGTTGCGGGCATACACCGTGTTGATGCGCTTGCTGCTGGCCGAGGTGTTGATCATGGTGTCCCGCAGAATACTGACGGCATTGAGGGTCTTGTTCTGCGTGTCAAAGGTAAAGAGCAGAATGGTGTCCGTCCCTCCGCTGACCACGTCCTGGCCCGCCACCAGAAAGGTGTAGTAGCCCGGCTTTCGCCCGCTTCTGGCCACCTCGGGCAGCTCCGCCCCGTCAAAAATATCGTCTCCCGCCTGGCTGCTGTCCGGGTTGGCCGCAGGGAGGTCCGGAACCTCGGGCAGCTGAATCCAGGCGCGCAGCCATAAAATCACCGCGATGACAATGACTCCCAATACGGCGGCCGCCTGAAGCAGCCGGAAGCGGATGCGCTGGCCCCGGTTCAGCCCCGCCAGCCAGACCTTGTATCTGGACCAGACAGACGGTCCCTTGGGCGCCTCCCGTCTGCCGTGCTGTGTATTTTTTGTGCTCATGTCTCTATTCCTCGATGGTTACTCCGTGCTTCCGCAGCCAGGCCTGGGCCTGGAGCGTATTGAAATGAATGGGCATGCCTCTCTCTTTCATTTCCTGGATGGTGGTCTCCACCCCCAGGAGCAGGGCCTGGTCCAGGTCCCGGTAGGCCAGCTCCCGCAGGCGCTCCACCCCGTCGAAGTCCCGGTTGGGCTCCATATAGTCGGCCACATAGATGATTTTTTCCAGCAGCGTCATATCCGCCTTGGCGGTGGTGTGCCAGTAGATGGCCCAGTATACCTCGTCAGGTTCCCCAAAAATATTCCGGGCAATACAGGCCCCCGTTTTGGAGTGGAGCAGCTTGACCGCCTGCCGCTCCAGCTCGTCCAGCTCCAGCCCGTACCTGCGGCACAGAGCCAGCTGCTCCTCCAGATTCAAATATTTGGTGCAGTCGTGGAGGATGCCCGCCCGGCGGGCCAGATTTTCGTCTCCTCCCCAGCGGCGGGCCAGGCTTGCGGCCTCCTCCTCCACGCCGGAGACGTGGGGGATGCGCTTGGCTCCGTTCATCACGGAATAGGAGCAGGCCCGCAGCTCGGGCAGATCCAGCCTCTTCAGGTCGGCGTTTGTGCCGTACAGCTTGTGCATCAGAATATACCCGTAGACCGAGGGCAGAAGGTATTCCCTCCCCCCTCCGGCTGCAAGCAGCTCCCGCAGCCGGGTGGAGGAGATGTCCACCAGCCCTGGCAGGGTGATGGTGGTGACCCGTGCCCCGAAGGTTTTGACCAGATAGTCCCGCTGGGGGGCGAAGAGGGACTCGCCGTCCTGTTCCGTCCGGCCAAAGGCGCACACCCCCGCCAGCCTTAAAATGTCCTCCGGGTCATGCCACAGATGGAGGGTCAGGAACATGTCCGTCCCCATCAGCAGCCACAGCTCCGCCCCGGGATACTGCCGGCGGAGCTCCTCCAGGGTGTCGGAGGTGTAGCTTTTTCCCTGCCGCTCCAGCTCCAGGCTGGAGACCGACACCACCTCCGGCATCAGCAGGGCGTCGGCCATCCGCTGTGTCATGGCCAGCCGGTGCTCTGCCGGCGGGGTGTCCGGGGGCAGCTCCTTATGGGGGGGAAGGGCCGCCGGAACCAGCAGCAGCCTGTCCAGTCCAAGGGCGTCCACCGCCGCCTTTGCCGCCGCAAAATGCCCCAGGTGGGGCGGGTTATAGGTCCCGCCATAAATTCCGATTTTCACCAGACAGCACCACCTTGTCTGTTTTGGGATTGGGATGCGGGGAACGTTTTCCGCCTGTCCACCACCCGGCGGCGGGCGGCCGCATGGGGCCGCCGCCACAGGATACGGACCATTCCGCGGAGATCCTGCGCAGAGGCGGGCGGGGGCAGACACATCATTTGTCCGCTGGCCCCTTCCTTTTGTCCTGCACCAGCACAATCTTGTCCTTCCTATCCTTCTTATGGCTTGGACGATATAAGACAAATTTTGTCTCCCACGGCGGAGAGCCGCCGCGGGGCCCCTCTTATTTTTATGCTCGGGCGAACTCAATTCGCCCTGCGCAAATCTCCGCCTCCGGCTCCGATTTTACGCGCCGCCCGGCGCGGCCGCCCGTGGCGGCAATCGGAACAAAATTTGTCACTTCTTTTTCTTATCCTGCACCAGCACAATCTTGTCCTTCTTATCCTTCTTATGGCTTGGACGATATAAGACAAATTTTGTTCCGATGACCTGGACCACCTCGCTGCGGGTAAGGGGGGCCAGGGCCTCCGCCGCCTCCCGGGGGGAGAGCATGGAATTTTCCAGCACCCGCCCCTTGATCAGCTCCCGGGCCTCCAGGGCATCGTCGGCCTGTTTGACCAGATTGTCCCCAATGCCGTCCTTCCCCACGATCAGGATGGTGTCAATGCCGTTGGCCAGGCCCCTCAACTGGGCCCGCTGTTTGCTTGTCAGATCCACATATATCCCTCGTTTTGATTATTTTTGC
This sequence comes from uncultured Clostridium sp., assembly GCA_904420465.1. Lineage (GTDB taxonomy): Bacteria > Bacillota > Clostridia > Oscillospirales > Oscillospiraceae > Lawsonibacter. Next base: position 18,287 of record CAJFVL010000010.1, on the reverse strand, counting down.
ATGAGGACCTCCCAGCTCTGATGCTCCAGATAGGCCTCTATTTCCTTTTAAAAAGTATTCCGCCTGCGGGCGGGCTACTTTCCAGAGAAGGAAAGTAGCCAAAGTTCTCCGGGCCTGCGGGCCCGGACCCAGGAGAGCTGCACTGTTTCGCTGGCATTCCCGGCCGGCGCGGCAACCTCTTGAACGGTGTCTAAACTTTATCACTGCCGTTCTCCTCGGTAATCGAAACAGGTGCTTCTACAAGATAACCTGTGCCTAGGTGGTGCAGCATACACTGTAGGCGGTGAACGCTTGGCCGCAGGCCACCTCTTCTCCATCACCTAAATGCAAATCCTAACCCTTCTTTAGGTATTCCTCCAGCTTGGCCTTGAACAGCTCCAGCGCCTTCCCCCGGTGGGAAATGGCGTTTTTCTCCTCCGGAGTCAGCTGGGCGAAGGTCTTTTTCAGGCCGGGGATAAAGAACACCGGGTCATAGCCGAAGCCGCCCTCCCCCATGGGGGCGAAGGCGATGGTACCGGGGCACTCCCCCCGGGCGGAGATCACGTCCCCGTTGGGGAAGCAGCAGGTGATGACCGACACAAATTTGGCGGTGCGGGGCATCTGGCCCCTCATGTTCTCCAGCAGCAGGCGGTAGCGGCCCACATCGTCCAGCCCCTCGCCCCCGTAGCGGGCGGAGTACACCCCGGGAGCGCCCCCCAGGGCATCCACGCACAGCCCGGAGTCGTCGGCGATGGCGGGCATGCCGCTCTCCCTCATGACGGCCTCGGCCTTCAGCCGGGAGTTCTCCTCGAAGGTGGTCCCGGTCTCCTCCACCTCCACGTCCACCCCGGCCTCGGCCTCGGAGCAGACCTCAATTCCCAGGTGGGAGAGAATGTCGTTCATCTCCACCAGCTTCTTTTTATTTTTGCTGGCCAGCACCAGTTTCATGTCTCTTTCTCCCCTTTACAGGCCCAGAATTTTCTTTTGGATGGTCTGAAGCTCCCGGATGCCCCCGGCGCACAGCTCCACCAGCTTGCGCTGCTCGTCCAGGGTGAAGGGGCGTCCTTCGCCGGTGCCCTGGATCTCGATGAGGCGGCCCTGGTCATCCATGACGCAGTTCAGGTCCACCTGGGCGGAGGAGTCCTCCTCATAGCACAGGTCCAGCATGGGCACGTCGCCCACAATGCCGGCGGAGACGGCGGCCACCTGGCCGGTGACCGGCCACACATTCAGCTGTCCGGCCTCCTCCATCTTCCGCAGGGCCAGCACCAGGGCCACATAGCCCCCGGTGATGGAGGCGGTGCGGGTGCCCCCGTCCCCCTGGAGGACGTCGCAGTCCACCGTGATGTTCCAGGGACCCAGCTTCTTCATGTCCACCACCGCCCGCAGGGAGCGGCCGATGAGCCGCTGAATCTCGGCGGACCGGGGGGACAGCTTCAGCTTGGAAATGTCCCGGCGGGACCGCTCCCGGTTGGCCCGGGGGAGCATGGAGTACTCGGCGGTGACCCAGCCCTCCCCCTCGGGGACGTGGCGGGGCGGTTTGTCCTCCACGCTGGCGGTGCACAGCACATGGGTATTGCCGCAGCGGATCAGGCAGGAGCCCTCGGCAAATTTGTTGACGTTTGGGATGATCTCCACCGGCCGGAGCTGATCGCTGCTTCTTCCGTCAATACGGGACATGGAATATCCTTCCTCTCTCATGGCGTTATTGTATCACAGGAATGTGCGGGATGTGTGTATAGTGTGTAAAAACGAGGAAATTTTTCTGGCGCAGCGGGGTGCCCCAGGAGATGATACAGGGGCCGGTGTCCCCATCGGCCCTGGCCCGGTCCTGCAGGACGCGCCTTCTGTGTGTAGGGGCGCGCTGTGCGCGCCCGCAGGCGGTCAAGGGCCGCCTCTACAAACGGCAGGGGACAGGCGGGCGGGTGAGGACACCCGCCCCTACGGAACGGCAATTTCTCATTCCTTATTCTGCATTCTGCCTTCTGCATTCTGCATTTCGCTCTCAGATCAGCGCCTGGGCAAACTCCATGGGGTCGAAGGGCTTCAGGTCATCCACACCCAAACAAACTTCGTTTGTTTGGGGACCCATTTCATTCAAATCCTCGGGCGGAGTAAATCCGCCCTGCGGCAAGGTTTTGCCTCCGGCAAAACGCTTGGACGGCGCAAGCGCCGGGCCGTCTCCGGCGGCTGAGGGCGTGGACGGCCCACACCTTCTCTGTATCGTCCGTCAGATCAGCGCCTGGGCAAACTCCATGGGGTCGAAGAGCTTCAGGTCGTCCACGCCCTCGCCCACGCCGGCGTACTTGACAGGCACCCCCAGCTCCCGGGCGATGGCGATGGCGATGCCCCCCTTGGCGGTGCCGTCCAGCTTGGTCAGGACGATGCCGGTGATGCCGGCGGCCTCCCGGAACTGCCGGGCCTGGACCAGGCCGTTCTGTCCGGTGGTGGCGTCCAGCACCAGCAGGGTCTCCCGGGCGCAGCCCGGGCCCTCCCGGTCGATGACCCGGGAGATCTTGTTCAGCTCGTTCATCAGGTTCTGCTTGTTGTGCAGCCGTCCGGCGGTGTCCACCAGCACCGCGTCGGTGCCCCGGGCCCTGGCGGCGCTCATGGCGTCAAAGACCACGGCGGCGGGGTCGGCCCCCTCGTGCTGCTTGACGATGTCCACACCCGCCCGGTCGGACCAGATGGTGAGCTGCTCGGCGGCGGCGGCCCGGAAGGTATCTGCCGCGCAGAACAGGACCTTTTTCCCCTCGTGGCGCAGCTGGGCGCCGATCTTGCCGATGGTGGTGGTCTTTCCCACCCCGTTCACCCCGATGAACAGCACCACCGAGGGGCGGGTGGACAGGTCCAGCCCCGGCTCCCCCACGCTCATGGCGTCGGCGATGACGCGGCACATGCAGGAGCGGGCGTCCTCCAGGGTTTTGATCCCCTCCGCCTTTACCCGGCGGCGCAGCTCGGCCACCAGCTCCAGCGTCACGTCCATCCCCGTATCCGCCAGGATCAGGGACTCCTCCAGCTCGTCGTAGAAGTCATCGTTCAGCTCTGAGCCGAAGGAGGCGAAAATGTTGATCTTTTTCAGCTTGTCAAAGAAACCCATGGGTGTTATTCCTTCCTTAAAAAATGGGATTTTTCGTGCCGCACACCGGACACTTGGGATAGTCGAAATCGTAGCGGACGCCGCACTGGGAGCAGGTCACCTGCGCCAGCGTCTCCTCAGAGCGCCCCTCCAGCGCAAAGTCCCCTCTGAAAAACTCCAGCTTTCCACAGCCGGGACACTGGAGGACGGCCACATCCAGCCCGCCCGCCAGCAGATTGCCCCAATCCCCGGTGACCCACCCGGTCTTTCCTAGCTGTATGTTTTCCCGCATGACGAATTCCATCGGCTGGCCGCAGCGCAGGCACTTCATTGTCTTTTCCATGATATTCCTCTCAATTTACGGGTCTACCTGCTCCCCGCACCAGGGGCAGTACTGGCCCCACTGGAAGAAGGAGGGCAGCCTCTCCCCGCAGAAGGGACAGAAGGCGGGGGCCTCCGTCCCGGCGGAGGGCTGGACCTGCTGGCTCTGGGCGGGGGGCTGACTTCCCTGAGCCGCCTGTCCGCTGTTCGGAATGACCATTCCCAGCCCCGTGAAAAGCAGCTCCACACAGGCGCACAGGACAATAATCAAAGCGATCAGTCCCGCAATGGTCAGCCAGTTTCGTTTCTTTTTCTCGTTCATGCCTCATCCCTCCGCCCGGCCCGCCGGAGCATATTCGTCCTCCGCCCACCGGGCGGAGTTTTGGTCAATGCAGGTCCAGCAGGCCAGAAAGTCGTTGTCATCCCGGATGATGTGGTCGTAGTAGCCCCGCTGCCAAAGTCGTTTTTCAAATGGGGGCAATTCCCCCGCTTTTACGCTCTGTATATATTGATTTGTCATCATGGCCTTGTACCAGCCAACGGCTTCCTGTAGGGGCGGCCCCATGTGGCCGTCCCTACGGTAAAAGGGAACAACTCTCGCCGTCCTTCGGTGCAGACGGTGACAAAATAAGCTCCCGGCTGGCTGTAATCGTAATTTTTCAGGCGAATGTGTTTCCTCCTTGGAGCTTCCCTTCAATTCTTCATCCGCCCGCCTTACCGGATATTCAGCTCTTTCTCCACATCGTTCAGGTTGATGGTGAGCATCCTGGACACGCCTTGTTCCTGCATGGTGACGCCGTAGAGAACGTCAGCCTCCTCCATGGTGCCCCGGCGGTGGGTGATGACGATAAACTGGGTCTTGTCGGCCATGGAGCGCATATAGCGGGCGAAGCGGACCACGTTGTTGTCATCCAGGGCGGCCTCGATCTCGTCCATAACCACGAATGGGGTGGGCCGCACCTTTAAAATAGCGAAGTACAGGGCGATTGCCACAAAGGCCTTCTCCCCGCCGGAGAGGAGGGAGAGCACCTTCAGCGCCTTGCCCGGGGGCTGGACGCGGATCTCGATGCCGCAGTTGAGGATGTCCTCCGGGTCCTCCAGCTCCAGGGCGGCCTTGCCCCCGCCGAACAGCTCCTGGAAGGTCTGCTGAAAGGACTCGTTGATATTCTGGAACTCCCGGGCGAAGATGGTTTTCATCTCCCCGGTGATTTGGGCGATGACCTCCTCCAGCTCCTTTTTGGCCTTCTCCACGTCGTCCCGCTGGTCGGTGAGGTAGGTGTACCGCTCGTTGACCCGCTGGAACTCCTCAATGGCCCCCACGTTTACATTTCCCAGGGCGGAGATGTTCTTTTTCAGCTCTGCGATGCGGCGGCTGGCCTTGGGCACCGACTCGATCTCCACCCGCTGCTGCCTGGCGGCCTCGTGGGACAGCTCGTAGGTCTCCCACAGCTTGTCCAGCAGCTGCTTCTCCTCCATGGAGGCGGACACCTTCCGCTGCTCCAGGCGGGAGACCTCCCCCTCGATGCGCAGCAGCTCCTCGTTGCGGCTCTGGCTCTCCCGGGTGGCCTTGACCCGCTCTCCCTCCAGCTCCAGCTTCTCCTGGTTCAGCCGGGCAATGCTCTGCTCCTGCTCCTGCTGCTGGCCCCGGAGGGCGGCCAGGGCGTTCTCCTTCTCCCCGATCTCCCGGGTGAAGCCCTGGTTCTTTTCCTGGTAGCCCGCCATCAGGGCCAGGCTCTGGTCCCGGTCCCCGGCCATGCTGGCCTTCAGGTCCTCCAGCTCGGCCAGGCCGGAGCGGGTGGCGTCCCGCTCCGCCTCCAGGGCGGCCAGAGAGGCGGTGAGCTCGGCCGCCTCCCCCGCGATGCGGGCGGAGCGCTCCTGCAGGTCGGTCTGGCCCCGGGCCTTCCCCTCCGCCTCGCTCTTCAGGGCGGCGGCAGAGCCCTCCAGCTCCTGGATGCGGGCCCGGGCGCTCTGGGTGTCTGTCTCAATCTGGGCGGAGCGGGCCTTCAGCTGCTCCAGCTCCTCCTGCTGGGCCTCCCGCTGGCCCTCCAGGGACTCCACCACGCTGCGGCAGTGGTCCGACTGGGCCTCCGCCTTCAGGATGGCGTTCTCCCACTCCCGCAGCTGGCTCTGGGCGGTCTCCAGCTGGTAGGCGGCGGCAGTGGCCTCCCGCTCCGCCTCGGCCAGCTCCGCGGCCGCCTGCCGGGACTGGTCCTGTACTCCCTTCACCTGCTCCCGCAGCCGCTCCAGCTCGTTGGCCCGGCTGAGGATGCCGGCGCTGCGGCTGGCGGAGCCGCCAGTCATGGAGCCGCCGGGGTTCAGGACCTGCCCGTCCAGGGTGACGATACGGAAGGAATAGCCGTACTTCCGGGCGGCGGCGATGGCCGCGTCCAGGTCCTCCATGACGGCCACCCGGCCCAGCAGGTTGGAAAAAATATCTTGATATTTTGGGTCAAAGGAGATGAGCTGGTCCCCGATGCCCACAAAGCCGGGCTCCCGGGACAGCCGGTCCCCCTCCCGCAGGGAGGCGGGGCGGATGGAACTGAGGGGCAGAATGGTGGCCCGGCCCCCGTCCCGGCGCTTCAGGTACTGGATGACCGCCTTGCCGTCCTCCTCCCGGTCCACCACCAGGTTCTGCATGGCGCCCCCCAGGGCGGTCTCGATGGCCACGGTGTACTGGTCGGGCACCTTCAGCAGGTCGGCCACCGGGCCGTGGATGTGCTGGAGGCTCCCCCGCTGGGCCTCCCCCATCACCAGCTTCACCGCCTTGGAGTAGCCCTCGTGGAGCTTCTCCATCTCGGCGAGCATGTGGATGCGGTCGGCGAGGGCCTTCTCCTCCATCTGCAGCTTCATCCGGCGGTCCTTCAACTGCTCGGCCTTCTTCCTGCGGGACTCCGCGCGCAGGGTATAGCCGCTGATGACGTTCTGGGCGGCGTCCCGCTCCTCCCGGGCCTCCTCCAGCTCCTTCCGGGCGGCTTTGGACTCCTTGACAGCCTCCTCCAGCCGCTCCTCCAGCTGGGACAGCTCCCGGCGCACCCCCTCGTCCCGGTCCAGCACCTCCTGGGCGGCGGCGGCCAGGGCGGAGAGCAGGGCCTTGGCCTCGGCGGCGTCGGCGGTTTTCAGCGCCTCCTGATCCCGCAGCTCCTCCAGCTCCCTGGCCAGGGTGCCCGCCGAGCGGGCGGCCTGCTCTGCCTCACGCTGCCTGACCTCCAGGTCTGTCCGGGCCTGGGCCAGCTGGCCCTCAATCTCCTCCAGGCGGGTGCGGCGCTGGACGATCTGGGCGGCGAGGGAGCCCTCCCGCCCCTCCTGCTGCTCCAGGTCGGCCTGGATTCGCCGGGCCGACTCCAGGTTGTGCTGGATGCTGGTTTTCAGCACAGCGATGGCCGATTCCAGCTCGTTGGCCCGGGCCTGCTTTCCCTGCATCTCAAAGCGCAGGCGGTCGGCCTCCACGTCCTTCTCCCGCATCTGGGCGGAATAGGCCTCGGCCGCGGCATAGGCGCGCTCCTGGGCGTCTTTGACCTCCTCCCGTTGGCGGGCGGCCTCCTGATAGTCGGCCTCCAGCTTGATGCTGTTGGCCCGCAGCCGCTCCAGGGTGTCCAGCCAGACCGAGATCTCCAGCCCCCGCAGCTCGTCCCGGAGGACCAGGTACTTTTTGGCCTTCTCGCTCTGCTCCCGCAGGGGTTCCACCTGCAGCTCCAGCTCGGCAATCTTGTCGTTGACCCGCAGCAGGTTCTCGTCGGTGCGCTCCAGGCGGCGCTCCGCCTCCTCCTTCCGGTGGCGGTAGCGGGAGATGCCGGCGGCCTCCTCAAAGACCTCCCGGCGGTCGGCCGACTTGACGGACAAGATCTCGTCAATCCTGCCCTGGCCGATGATGGAGTAGCCCTCCCGGCCCAGGCCGGTGTCCATGAACAGCTCGTTGACGTCCTTGAGGCGCACCGAGCGGCGGTTGATATAGTATTCGCTCTCCCCCGAGCGGTAGTACCGCCGGGTGACCATCACCTCCGACTCCTCCATGTCGAAGATGTGAGAGGTGTTGTCCAGCACCAGGGAGACCTCGGCATACCCCGTCTGGCGGCGCTTGGCGGTGCCGCCGAAGATAACGTCCTCCATCTTGCCCCCCCGCAGGGCCCGGGTGGACTGCTCCCCCATCACCCAGCGGATGGCGTCGGAGATATTGGATTTGCCCGACCCGTTGGGGCCCACGATGGCGGTGATATCCTCGCCGAAGGTGAGCACCGTCTTGTCGGGAAAGGACTTGAAGCCCTGAATCTCCAATGCTTTAAGGTACATAAGCACCCTTCTTTCTTTCCATAACCTTTTATCCCCTTTATTTCAAGGGGTTCCAGGCTTTTTGTGCTTACATAACCCCTCATCATGCTCTATGCCTTACCAATGCATCGGTGTATACCGCGGTTCAAACCGGCGCCAGCTGCGTCAAACGGTGTAACCTGTGCGAGTTCGATCTTTCCTTTCAAACCGCAGAACCTAATATAGCATTTTATTGTAACATATCAGATGCTGTTTTTCAAGATTCAGCCTATTTATGGTATGATAGGATTTCAACAACTGCCGCGCCATCCAAAAAGCAAAGGGAGCATACCATAAATAGGTTAGAATAGCACAAGCCTCAGATTTTTGCCACCCGCAATTCCGCCCGGAGCAATCTCCTCCGCGTTTTTTCATAAATTTTAGGAAAATCTTAATCTTCTCTTCAGCAGGATTTAGAGGACCTCTGGTATCATGAGTCCATCCTGATTGAGGGAGGCGCGAAAGATGGACCAACCAACCGTCTATATTCTGCTCACCCGCTCCGACACTTGGTTTTCCCGGCTGATCCACCTGGCCACCCAGGACAGCTACACCCATGCCTCCATCGGCCTGGACGGCCCGCAGGGGCCCTTTTACAGCTTCGCCCGGAAGTATGAGCACTTCGCCCTCCCCGCCGGACTGGTGGAGGAGCGGGTGGGGCCGGAGGTCCGGGAAAAACGGCGGGAGGTCCCCTGCTGCCTGTATGAGCTGACCGTCTCTCAGGAGACCTACCGCCGGCTGCGCCGCCGCCTCTCCCTGATGTATGCCCAGCGGGAGGAATACCATTACAGCGTGCTGGGCACCCTGGCCTGCTTTTTCAACCTCCCCCTCCGCCGCAGCCGCCACTACTTCTGCTCCCAGTTTGTGGCCGAGCTGCTTCAGGGCAGCGGCGCGGCCGCGCTTCCCAAGGAGCCGGCGCTGCTTCGTCCCGCCGACCTGTGCGGTGTGGACGGCCTGCGCCCCGTCCACCGCGGGCCGGTGGGCGCCATCTCCGCCGGCTCGGCGGCATGAGGCGGCACCTTCCGCCTCCCTGATTTCGTTCAGATCCAGCCAGCAGGACCTTTTCCCCTCTGTCCCCGCTCCCGCGGCCCGGACAGGCGGAAAAGGCCCTGTTCTTTTCTGGCTGTCCGTGCTATAATAAGGTCTGCTCAGCCGGCTGCAGCGGAGAAATTGGGGCCGTCCAGCCGCGCTGTCCTTCAACGAAACGCGATTCGGAGCACATTTTCTCTGTCCTGAACTGCGATTTTGACATGTTTTGAAAGGAGCTTTCTGTCATGGAACACAACAAGGAACTGCTCAACCTGATTCTGGACCGGCGCAGCTGCCGGAAGTTTCTGCCCCAGGCTCCCGACCGCCCCACCCTGGCCGCCATTCTGGAGGCGGGGCGGTACGCCCCCAGCTCCATGAACCAGCAGGCCAACCGCTTCTATGTCCTTACGGACCGGGATCTGCTTCAGAACATCTCCCGGATGGTGAGCGCCAAGCTGGAGCGCTTTGCCGGCAAGGACTGCACCTACGGCGCCCCTGTCCTGATTCTGGTGACCAACCGCAGGAGCAACAACTGTGCTTTCCAGGACGCGGCCTGCGCCATGGAGAACATGATGCTGGCCGCCTGTGCCATGGGGGTGGGGTCCTGCTGGATCAACCAGCCCTTCTATCTGGACGGCGACCCCGATTTCCGGGCTCTGCTCTCCCCTCTGGGTCTGGCGGAGGAGGAGCAGGTCTGCTGCTCCCTGGCTCTGGGCCTGCCTGACGGTCCCCTCTTCCCTGGCCGCAAGGAGCACGCCGGAAATCAGGTGATCTGGGCCGAGCCGGTCTGACAATAAAATTTTTTGGCGAATCAGGGAACCTTTTTCCCCCCTCTGCGTCAAACCTTCATGTCAAGACAAAAAACACCGGACTCAAGGTCCGAACAGAAGGAGAATTGATCTATGAAGCGACGCGCCTTTGCCCTGATTCTTGCCTGTGCCCTCTCCCTGTCCCTGCTCTCCGCCTGCGGCGGAGGCGGCGGCAGTTCCTCCAGCCAGGGAGGCAGCTCTGCCGGCGGCTCTTCCAGCGTGGGAGATAGTTCCAGCGCCTCCGGAAGCGGCTCCGACCAGTCTGCGGGCGGCTCCGCCAGCCTGCCTGACGAGTCGGGCAGCGCCTCCACCCCGGAGGGCGGCGGCACCTCCTCCGGCTCCGCCTCCCAGGGCGGCTCCTCCTCCGGCACTGCCGGGGGCGGAAACAGCCAGACTGCCCAGCTGACCCTGAACCGCACTGATTTTACCCTCTTCTCCGCCGGCTCCACCTTCCAGTTGAAGTACCAGGCCCCCGCCGGCGCCCAGGGGGAGGCCGCCTTCGCCTCCAGCGACGAGGCCGTGGCCACCGTGGCCCAGGACGGCACCATCACCGCCGTCGCCCCCGGCCAGGCCACCGTCACCCTGACCTACGGCGACCTGACCGCCTCCTGCACCGTCCGCTGCCGCTGGGAGGACGCCCCCGCCGACGCCGGCGACAGCTCTGCCGGAGGGACGGGGGACAGCTCTCAGGGCGGCGCCGAAACCCCCAGTGAGCCTGAGACGCCCGCCGCGGAAAATGTGGACCTGCAGTCCTTTTTCGACACCATCAATACCGCCTACGAGATGCCCTTTATGATGGCCGTGGACAGCACCGGACTGGACAGCTTCTATGCCGGCCTCACCGGCATCTCCACCCAGCAGCTGGTGGTCTACCAGTGCGGCATGAGTCCCGCCTCTGCCGGCGACGTGGCCCTGGTTCAGGTGTCTGACAGCGCCGACGTGGAGGCCGTCAAGGCCATCTTCCAGGCCCGCATCGACTACATGACCGGGGCAGACGGCGGTATGCCCGGCGCCTGGTATCCCGGCCCCACCGAGATGTGGCTGAACAGCTCCCGCATCGTGTCCAACGGCAACTATGTCATGCTGGTGGTCAACGAGAGCTGCGACGCCATCGTCAACGACTTCAATGCCCTGTTCTGAGGCATACTAACCCGGCCCTGACGAGCCAACGGAAAAATCCGGCGGACGAGTCTCTCGTCCGCCGGATCTTATGAGATGCGCACTTTTCCCATCCTACAAACCCCCTAGGAGGAGCCGCTATGGTATTTTCCACACCTGTCTTTCTGTTCTACTTTCTGGTTGTGACCCTGCTGGTCTACTACCTCGTCCCCCTGCGCTTCCGCAACCTGGTGCTGCTGCTCTCCTCCCTGTTCTTCTACTACTGGGGCGAGCGGGATTATGTGGTCATCATGCTGCTGTCCACCGCCATCGACTTCACCCACGGCATGCTGGTGGAGAAGTGCAAAAGCAAGGGGAACATCCGGGGGGCCAAGCTGGCAGTGGCCTCGTCCATGTTCTTCAACCTGCTGCTTCTGCTCTTTTTCAAGTACTGGGACTTCCTGGCCTCCTCCCTCCAGGCCCTGGGTCTGACCTTTGTGCCGGTGCTGGGTATTCACCTGCCCATCGGCATCTCCTTCTACACCTTCCAGACCATGAGCTACACCATCGACGTCTACCGGGGGGACGCCCAGGTCCAGCGCAATATCATCAGCTTCGGCACCTTCGTCACCCTGTTTCCCCAGCTCATCGCCGGGCCCATCATCAAGTACAAGGATCTGGCCGACCAGCTGGACAGCCGCACCAACTCCACCGAGCAGTTCGCCTCCGGCGTGCAGCGCTTCATGGTGGGCCTGGGCAAAAAGCTGCTCATCGCCAACAACGTGGGGATGCTGTGGGAGAGCTACAAGGCCATGGCGGTCACCGACCTGACGGTGGCCGGAGCCTGGCTGGGGGTGCTGGCCTTCACCTTCCAGATCTACTTTGACTTCTCGGGCTACTCCGACATGGCCATCGGCCTGGGGCGGATGCTGGGCTTCGAGTTCATGGAGAACTTCAACTACCCCTATATCTCCAAAAGCATCACCGAGTTCTGGCGGCGGTGGCACATCTCCCTGTCCACCTGGTTCCGGGAGTACCTGTATATCCCCCTGGGGGGCAACCGCTGCTCCAAGCCCCGGTGGGTTTTCAACCTGCTGGTGGTGTGGGCGGCCACCGGCTTCTGGCACGGGGCCAGCTGGAACTATGTGATCTGGGGACTGTACTTCTTTGTGCTGCTGGTGGCCGAGAAGCTGTGGCTGGGCAGGCTGCTCCAGAAGCTGCCCGCCCTCCTCCAGCACCTGTACGCCCTGTTTTTCATCCTGGTCAGCTGGGCCATCTTCGCCATCGAGGACTTCACCCAGCTCCAGGGCTATCTGTCCGTCATGTTCGGCCTGGCCGGCGCTCCCCTGACAAACGGAGACTTCGTCTACTACCTGCGCAGCTATCTGCCCATTTTGTGCGTGGCCGCTCTGGCCAGCGTCCCTCTGGGGGTCAGGCTGTTTCAAAAGCTGCCCCAGCGGGCGGCACAAGTCTCCGGCGTGGTGCTCATCCTGGCCGGACTGGTGGTGTGCACCGCCTACCTGGTGGACGGCACCTACAACCCCTTCCTCTATTTCCGCTTCTGACAGGAGGTATGCGCCATGACAAAGAAATACAGCATCGTGATTACCGTTCTGTTCTGCCTGTTCATCGGCGGCATCTCCCTGGTCAGCCTGCTGCTGCCCGACGTCAGCTTCTCCCCGCTGGAGAACCGCTACCTCCAGTCGCCCCCTAAGCTCAGCCTGGAGGCCCTGCAAAACGGCACCTTCATGGAGGACGCGGAGGACTACGTCTCCGACCACATTGTGGGCCGGGACTTCTGGGTGGCCCTGAAGGCCTGGGGCGAGCGGGTCAGCGGCAAGCAGGAGAACAACGGCATCTACTTTGCCAAGGACCAGGCCCTCATCAGCCGGGTGGACGACCCGGACATGGACAAGGTGTGGACCGACATGGGCTATCTGGACCAGCTGGCCGGCACCGCCGGGGTGCCCGTCTACTTCGGCCTGATCCCCACGGCGGCCGCCGTCTGGGCGGACAAGCTGCCCCAGGGCGCCCCCACCGCCGACGAGCTGTCCATCATCGACCAGCTCTACTTCTCCACCGGGGCCAGCACCATCGACATGGCCTCCCCCCTGCTCCAGCACAAGGATGAGGACATCTACTACCGCACCGACCACCACTGGACCAGCCTGGGGGCCTACTATGGGGCCAACGCCATTCTGGAGGCCCTGGGGATGGAGCCCCTGGATCTGAACGACTATGAAAAGACCACGGTGACCGAGGACTTCTACGGCACCCTGTTCTCCACCTCCGGGGTGCGGTGGCTGCCCCCCGACTCCATCGACACCTATGTCTCCGGCGAGGGCGTCACCAACACCTACTACGACAACGGCCAGCTCACCGACGGGCCCCTCTATGTGGACAGCTACCTGGACGTGAAGGACAAGTACTCCTACTTCCTGGGCGGGGTCCAGGGCCTGCGGATCATCCGCACCCAGCAGACCGACGCGCCCAAAATCCTCATCGTCCGGGACTCCTATTCCGACTCCCTGACCCCCTTCCTCACCGAGCGCTTCTCGGAGATCCACCTCTTTGACCTGCGGTACAACAAGACCAGCCTGAAGGACTATATCGCTCAAAACGACATTGACTCCGTGCTGGTGCTCTACAACTTCTCCAACTTTGTCACCGACCAGAATCTGATGTATCTGGCGCGGTAAGCGTTTGCCCCAAGGCCCGGACGTCCCCCGTCCGGGCCTTGTCTTTTCCAGGGCGGTTTGCTATGATGGAGAAAAGGAGGCGATACCATGACGGACTGGGACCCCAGGGCACTGGCGGTTCTGGAGCGGCTGGAGGGGGCCGGCTTCCGGGCCGTACTGGTGGGGGGCTGCGTGCGGGACAGCCTGCTGGGGCTGGCCCCCCACGACTACGACGCGGCCACCTCCGCCCTGCCGGAGCAGGTGGAGGCAGCCTGCTCCGGCCTGCGCTGTGTGGAGACGGGGCTGCGCCACGGCACTGTCACGGTCCTGTCCGGCGGCCTGCCCATCGAGGTGACCACCTTCCGCCGGGAGGGGGGCTACTCCGACCACCGCCGCCCCGACCGGGTGGAGTTCACTCCCTCCCTGGAGGAGGACCTGGCCCGCCGGGACTTCACCGTCAACGCCATGGCCTGGGGGCTGGACGGGCAGTTCACCGACCCCTTCGGCGGCCGGGCCGACCTGGAGCAGAAGCTGGTGCGCTGTGTGGGGGAGCCCGGCCGCCGCTTTGAGGAGGACGCCCTGCGTGTCCTCCGGGGGCTGCGGCTGGCCGCCCAGCTGGGTTTTTCCCTCCACCCGGACACCGCCGCCGCCCTGCGGCGGCACATCCCCCAGCTCTCCCTGGTGGCCTGGGAGCGCATCTCCGCCGAGTGGCTGCGGCTGCTCTGCTCCCCCGGCGCAGGGGGTATCCTGCTGGACTTCCCGGAGGCGGCCGTCCAGGCCGTCCCCGAGCTGGGGCCCTGCGTGGGCTTTGACCAGCGCAATCCCCACCACCGCTGGGACGTGTACACCCACAGCGTCAAAACCCTGGAGGGGGTCCCCCCGGTCCCCGCCCTGCGGCTGGCCGCCCTGCTCCACGACGCGGGCAAGCCCCCCTGCTTCTCCCTGGATGAGGCTGGGAGGGGTCATTTCTACGGCCATCCCAAGGTGAGCGCCGCCCTGGCGGATGCAGCCCTTGTCCGCCTGCGGCTTCCCCATGCACTGCGGACCCACACTGTGGCTCTTGTGGAGCGTCACCACCTGCCCGTGGAGCCCACCGAGGCCTGGGCGGGGCGATGGCTGTCCCGCCTCGGGTCCGAGCTGTTCTTCCACCTGCTGGCCCTGAAGCGGGCGGACGCCCTGGCCTGCGCCCCCGGGCAGGAAGGCGGTCTGGACAGCCTGGACCGGGCGGAGGAGCTGGCCCGTCAGCTGCTGGCGCGCCGCCCCTGCCTCACCTTAAGGGATCTGGCCGTGGACGGGCACGACGCCCTGGCCGCCGGCCTGTCCGGCCCGGAGATCGGCCGCGCCCTCCGGGCCCTGCTGGAGCAGGCGGCAGATGGGACCCTCCCCAACGACCGGGCCGCCCTGCTGAAGGCGCTGGCCCAGCGCGCCGGGGAGGCGCCCCCCTTTTCCCCCTGATCCCGCTCCCGGCACAGCGCGTTCTGCACAGAAAACCAGCCGCCCGCTTCCAAAGGGAAGCGGGCGGCTGGCAGCTCTGGATCCTGTTCCCTCAGCGCGCCCGGCGGTCATGCTCCGGCGCCTGGTAGTACTCATTCTTGGCGGCGTACATCCGCCCCTCCGCCTCCTTGACCAGCGGCTCCAGGTCCTCCACGGGGGCGGCCCGCCAGGCCACCCCGGCGGAGATATGACAGCCCTCCCGCTCCAGGGCGGCGGTCATGGCCCGGCAGTGGTGGATCACCTGGGCCTCGGCCTCATCCACCGCAAAGATGATAAATTCATCTCCTCCCACCCGGTAAGCATGCCGCAGGCCAAAGCGGCTGCCGATCTCCCGGGCAATGGACCGCAGCATGTCATCGCCAGCCTCATGCCCCTGGGTGTTGTTCAGCTCGTGCAGGCCGTTGGCGTCAATATAGACGCAGCACAGCCCCTTCCTGCACGCCGAGGCGACACGGGGCAGATCCTGCTCATACCGGTTGCGGTTATACAGCCCCGTGAGGGCATCCTGCTCCCCCTGACGCTGCATTTCCCGATAGGTGCGCGTGTTTCCGCAGAGCATGGCAAAGCTGAACCCCACGCTTTTCAGCATCGCAGCACATCCCGCCCGGCGGGACAGGCCGCTGGCCGACAGCACCCCCTGGAGCACACCGTCGGCGTCCTCCACCGGAACAGCCGCCAGATCTCCCATCCCCTCCGGCGCACCCGGCAGAATGGCCCGGACCTCCTGGGCGGTATCGGCGGAGAGCTCCCGCTTCCCCCCGGCAAACTGCGCCGCCATGGCCGGGGCGTTCTCCAGAAGGGCCGATCCGAGGACAGACTCCCCTCCTTCCTCCCAGAGGCAGCCCAGCTCCGCCCTCTCCCCCGACAGCATGGTAAAAGCCACCCGGCGGGCAGGGAGCATGCGGGCAATCACCGACAGGGACTGCGTGACGTTCTCCCGGTGCTCATGGGCGTTGAACAGCAGCTTCTCCACGTCGTAGATGTAACTGAGGGCGTCCAGCTGGCGCTGCTTTTCCCCTGTCTCCCGGCGGATATAGTACACCATCCAGGCGATGTAGATGAGAAAAGCGGCCCCCTCCAGAATCAGGATCAGGTTCAGCAGGCCGCGTATGTTCCGGGCACCGGCAAAGACCAAATCCTCCGGCACCGAGAGGGCCACCCGCCACTGGTTGATAGCCAGGGGCGTATAATAAAAGTACAGGTGCTCCTTTGTGGTGTTGGACACAAACACCACATAGTTGCTCTCCCCGTCAATCAGTCCCTGCTGAAGCTGGCTGTGATCATAGCCCTCGGCCATGGGACGGGTGCCCAGCGCCCAGATATTGCCCAGCTCTGTGTGCCAGGTATCCAGCAGGAAGTCCCCCGTGGCACCGTCGATCACATAGACCGCAGCCTCCCCCCCGTAGGGGGTATAGGGCAGTTCCTCCCTCAACCCCCCAAGCTCAATGACGCCGCAGAGCATGGCGGCTACTCCGCCGTCCTGTTCCACTGGAACAAAATGGCGCACCACATAGTCCTCTCCGTTCCAGTCCAGCACGCGGTCTGAGATGTGCTCCCCCCGCGCGGCCTCCTCCTCGAAGGAGATCTGACCCGTCACATCCACACAGCCGCCGTCCGCTGTAACAACCCGGCCGCCGGGCAGCAGAAGCTCCAGCCGGGAGAAAAAGATCCCGGTATTTCGGTACATTCCCAAAAGCTCCTCCGGGTCGCGCAGATCGGAGGACATAATCTCCGCAATCAGCCGGAGCTTATCCCGGTCAGAGCTTACATTCAGCTCCAGGCTGTGAACCAGCTCCTCCGCCTCCTCCGCCAGGCGTTCAAAACTTACCTCTTCTTCCGCCGTATTGATCCGCCCCGTCACAGCAAAGCTCGCGGCGGTGATCAGCAGGACCAGAAGCATTGTAGCGGCCAGCGGGCTTCCCCAATGCGGG
This sequence comes from uncultured Clostridium sp., assembly GCA_904420465.1. Classification (GTDB taxonomy): domain Bacteria; phylum Bacillota; class Clostridia; order Oscillospirales; family Oscillospiraceae; genus Lawsonibacter. The sequence continues at coordinate 1,564 of CAJFVL010000010.1, read as the reverse complement.
AACCGTCTCTGCATTGCGCTCCTCTCTCCCCATCGTATTTTTATAACTCATTATACTGTTGCCCGACATGTTGTCAAGCGTATCTCGGAACAAGTCCGGCGCGGAGCGGCAGCTTCCGGCCGGCGCGCGCCGCTCTGTCCGGCGGGCAAGGCAGAGCAAAAACGCTGGAGCAAAACCAGCTCTGCTCCGGCACGAAAGGCGCGGCGGAACCGTCCCGCCGCGCCTTTCAGCATGCATCAGGTAATGGTGACAACTTCAACAAGGCCGGTATCCGGGTGGTATTTCAGGGCTACCGTGGTTTTTCTGATGCCGCCGTGAACGGTCGGGAGCTCAATGCACACATTAAACATCAGATCGCCATACTGATTTTCTCTCAGGTTGTAGATATAATTCGCACATATCTGCCTAAAAGCCTCTTTGATGAAGCGGTCCTTCTCCCCGGGGGCAAACCCCAGCGATTCCATAATCCGGCCCTTTCCCTTTTCCTTGTCTGTCAGGTACTGATTCCATTTATCATCTGAAACACGCAGGACAATTTTTTCAAAGGAGTCAAACTTGGGAAACAGCGCGTTGAAGGAGAAGCTGACATCCTCCTTGTCCGGCACCTCGCTTTCTATTTTATAGCTCAGGAACGCTCCATAGCTGTCATCGTTGATGCTGAGAAGCCGAAACCCATTGGATTCAAAGGGAAACCCACGCATGTTGACGTTCTCCTCATCCGCATAGTCCGACGGGTGCGCCACCACAACCTTATTCTTATTTTTTATGCAAACTGCCGTTAGGATGTTGGAAATATAGCTTTTAAACCGGGAACGATACGTCAAATCCGCAAATCCGGTGAACCATGCGTACGAAGCAAGCCCATCCGCAATTTTCTGCCGCTGCCCCCTGCTCAAGCGGTTCACATAAATCAGGAAATATTGGCTGCTGTGCATATACCTGGATTCATGGCACCTCTTCAGAACCTCATTCATTGCGGAATACAGCAGCTGCTGAGCGCCGCGGCAGCTCTGATCCAGAATGTCAATGTAATCCCCGCACAGGATACTGCAGGTGCTCTCCTTGTCCAAAAGCGGAATCAGCTTTTGAAACACATGGCAGCCATAATCAGAGGAATTTATTTTGCTCGCGTCAATCACAAAGCAGGTCTCAAACTTGTCCTTATCCTGATTGGGGATCAGCGCCCCCTTTAATTCGTCATAGGAGATGCCTTTCAGGGCCAGCTGTCTCTGCAAAATCTCAAAGCCGTCCTGAATCGCCTGATAGACATTCTCATCACTCAGTCCAAAGCAGGACTTCATCACAGGATATAAAAGAAATCCCTTCGCGTCAAAGGTATAGATCATCGCTCCTCTTCACCTCCTCCCCATTATACCAGCCGCACGGAGTTCTTCAAGGTGCTGTCGGTCCGCAGGCGGAAATCTCGGCGGATGGGAGGAGTGGGCCTTCGGCCCGCAGAGTCCACAATGAACACATCCACCAGCGAAGCTGGTGGTTGTCACTGTGCGGGCACAGCCCTTTGTTCCTCGCGGACGCGTACAACGCGTAATACGGTCTGCCAACT
>CAJFVL010000009.1 GCA_904420465.1 uncultured Clostridium sp. | reverse complement strand
AACGCCGACGGCATGGTCATCCTGTACGCCGACACCATCACCCCCTCCATGCGCCGGGCCATGGACGAGACCGAGCGCCGCCGGGAGAAGCAGGACGCCTACAACAAGGCCCACGGCATCGTCCCCAAGACGGTGGTCAAGTCGGTGCGGGACCTGCTGGATATCACCGCCCAGGACGAGGCGGACGACGCCGAGCGCCGGGGCGAGGTGAAGGCGATGACCAAGCAGCAGAAGGCCGAGCGCATCGCCAAGCTGGAGAAGGAGATGAAAGAGGCGGCCAAGATGCTGGAGTTCGAGCTGGCCGCCGCACTGCGGGATCAGATCATCGAATTGCGGGGGAAGTAACCGGGCCGCCTCTTTCTGCCCGCGCACAGCGCGGGCGCGCCGGATGGCGCGTCAATTCGAAGCGGAGCGGAGAATTGCCGCAGGCGGAATTCATTTCCGCCGAGGATATAAAATGATTGGGGTCCCCGCGGGCTTTGCCCGTGGGGCGGCGGCCAAGATGCTGGAGTTCGAGCTGGCCGCCGCGTTACGAGACCAAATTATCGAGCTGAGAGGAAAGTGACCGGGCCGCCTCTTTCTGCCCGCACAGGGCGGGTCCATGCCCCGCGTTTTCTCCGTAGGGGCGCACAGTGTGCGCCCGCCGACCACTGCCCACGATGTATGTTGCACCACTTAGACGCAGATCATCTTATAGAAGTATCTGTCCCGTCTATTGAGCAGAGCGGTAGCGATAACGGTTAGACACCCTTCCTGATGGCACCGCGCCGGACGGGATTGACGACGAAACAGCGCAACTCTCCTGGGTCCGGGCCCGCAGGCTCGCTATTGGCCCCCAACCATGAACCCAGCGGAGCGGTTCATGGTTGGAAAGGAGGAGCAAGGGAGCGGCGTGAGGGATACCCAAACCTGGGTGTCCCGAACAAAGCGGACTTTGCGACGACGCGGTTACTTTCCTTCTTTGGAAAGTAGCCCGCCCGCAGGCGGAACATCCCCTAAAAAAACGAAACAGAGGTTTCGCCGCTGCGGCGGCGAGTTCCTTTTGCAGCGATGCAAAAGGAACCAAAAAATCGCCGGGAGAATGGCTCGATGGAAAGTCCTCGGCCTGCGGCCTCGGGCTTTCGCTCGCCACTCCCCCGGACCCCCTAGTTTACGGGAGTGTAGAAGGGGTGCCCCGGCACTTGCGGCCGGCGCGGTGCCCTCTTGAATGGAGTCTATTTGAAAGGCGGCCAAAGGCCGCCCCCAAACCATGACCCAACGAAGTGGTCATGGTTTGGAGAGGAGGAGCAAGGGAATGGAGCGACGGATACCCGCCAGGGTGTTCGGAGTGAAATGGACTTTGCGACGACGACATCACTGCCGTTCTACTCAGTTGATGAATCTCTCACTTCTGCAGGATAACATGCGCCTAAGTTTCCGAACATACACCGTGGGCGGTAGGCGGGCAGCCACGCCTGATGCGCTTATATCTCCCCGGGCAGCTCTGAACCCAGAAGCAGTCCGATGTGGACCCCGTAGGCGAGGGCCTGGGTGCCCCAGTGCAGGCGCACACTGCTGAGAAAATCCAGGATAAGAATTCGCTCGTGGTCGGAGAGCGTTTGGGACAGTTCGTTCCACTTGCGCTTCTGCTCCTGATAGGCGGCGGGAAATCGGCTGTCGTCATACCTGGGCTCCGCGTAGTGGTCATAGAGCCATTCATAAAATTGATTCATCGCCAGAACCTCCGGATACGCAATATAATGATGTTATGCAATGATTATATGCGCAATTAAATGATGTGTCAAGAGGTGTGCTATGGAATTGCTGAAAATATTGGGAGAGCGGCTCAAAGACCTGCGTGAAGAGGCGGGCTTGACGCAGAAGGATATGGCAGGACAGATGGGGTGTACTACCAGCCACTACCAAAAAGTCGAATATGGAAAGGTCAATATTTCTGCTTCCATGTTGAATTTTTTGGCAGATTATTTCCATGTCTCCGCGGATTACCTGCTGGGCCGCACGGACAACCGTGAGGTCAACCCCTGACATGGAGCGGCCCGTGCGAAAGCCTAACCGCCTGCGGGGGTATGATTATGGACAACCGGGGTGCTATTTTGTCACCATCTGCACCAAGGACCGGGTGCCCTTGTTTTGGGTGGAGGACGTTCCTGACACGGGCGTAGGGGCGGATATCATCCGCCCGCGTCCAATCCAATTATCTGACCTGGGCCTGATCGTGGAAAATGCCATTTTGGAGATGCCGCGCCGGTATGCCAATGTGACCCTGGATCAATATGTGATCATGCCAAACCATGTCCATATCCTGTTAACGCTGGGGGAGCAAAACGGGCGGATGATATCCGCCCCTACAAAAGGGCTGTCTACTATTGTGGGGCAAATGAAACGGGCCGTGTCCAAACTGGCCCACATGGATGTATGGCAAAAGGGCTACCATGACCATGTGGTCCGCAACGACGCCGACTATCTGCGTATTTGGGATTACATCGAGACCAACCCCGCCAAATGGCGGGAGGACCGCTATTACTGCCCGGAGGAGGGGCGCTGAAATGGAACACACCTATCTGCTCCGCCCCGGGCGCTGGAGGGCGGAGGGCACCTATTACGACGACGCGGGCCGGGCCTTCCCTCTGAACGGGTGGTCTGAGTTGGTCCTGGACGGCCCGGAGCGCCGCCTGACGGGCCGGATGGAGGTAGCCGGCCCCGAGCCGGTGCGCTTCACCAACGACTATGTCATCCGGGAGACGGACCGCCCCTGCACCCTGGCCTGGCGGTCTGTCAACCCGGTCCTGGGGGTGCTGGAGGGCACCTTTGAGTTTGCCGGGGAGAGCATCCTGTCCCGCTATGTCTCCCCGGACCGGGTGTACTCGGGCTGCGAGGTGCTCACCCTTCAGGGCGGAGGCCGGTATTACAACGCCGGGGTGTCCATGAAGCACGGCAGGCGGATGTCGGCCTGGACGGCTGTTTTGAGAGAGGAGAGGGACCCGGACTGATGGCCAAGCAGAAGGAAGAGAAAACCAACGTGATGCGGATTCTGGACCAGCGGGGCATCCCCTACACCCCCCACACCTATGACCACGAGAACGGGGCGGTGGACGGGGTGACGGTGGCCCGCTCCCTGGGCCAGGATCCGGAGGCGGTGTTCAAGACCCTGGTGGCCCGGGGGGCCTCCGGCGGGCTGTATGTCTTTGACATCCCGGTGGGAGACACCCTGGACCTGAAAAAGGCGGCCAAAGCGGTGGGGGAGAAGTCCATCGCCATGCTCCACCAGAAGGAACTCCTCCCCCTCACCGGCTACGTCCACGGGGGCTGCTCCCCGGTGGGGATGAAGAAGCAGTACCCCACCGTTTTTCATGAGACGGCGGAGATTCTGGACACCATCATGGTGTCGGCGGGGAAGATTGGCTATCAGGTGGAGCTGTCCCCTGCCGACCTGATGGAGCTGGTGGGGGCGTCCACCGCCGACCTCACCGTGGAGGGCTGAGGCAGTGGGGCGGGAGAGAGCGTGCGCGTCCCAGGGGAGCGCCCTGGTGCTGGCGGGGGCCTCCCTGTGGGGGCTCATCGGCCTGTTCAACCGCACCCTGATGGGGGCGGGGCTGTCCCCCCGGAGCATCGTGCTGGTGCGCAACCTGGGGGGACTGGCGGTGCTGGCCCTGGTGCTGCTGGTGTGGGACCGGCGGGCCTTCCGGGTGTCCCCCCGGCACCTGGGCTGGTTCTTCGGCACCGGGGTGGTGAGCGTGGTCCTGTTTACCTGGTGCTACTTCAGCTGTCAGGAGCAGTGCTCCCTGGGGGTGGCGGCCATTCTGCTCTACACCTCCCCCGCCTTTGTGGTGGTGCTCTCCGCCCTGCTGTGGCGGGAGAGGCTCACCCGGCGGAAGCTGGCTGCCCTGGCCCTCACTTTCGGGGGCTGCGTGCTGGTCACCGGGGTGCTGGGGGGCGGGGCCCAGGTCACCCTCCAGGGCTTCCTCCTGGGGCTGGGCTCCGGATTCTTTTACGCCCTGTACTCCATCTTCGGCCGGTACGCTCTGGCCCGCTACAGTCCCTACACCGTTACCCTCTACACCTTTGTCTTTGCCGGGGCGGGGTCCCTGGTCTTTCTGAATCCGGAGGAGCTGGGGGCGGCCCTTCAGGCCGGTGGGACCCTCCCCGCCGCCCTGGGGCTGGTGGTGATGTCCACCGCCCTGCCCTACCTGCTGTATACGGCGGGGCTGGCCCGGGTGGAGAGCGGCCGGGCCGCTATCCTGGCCGCGGTGGAGCCGGTGGTGGCCGCCCTGGTGGGGGTGCTGGTGTTCCGTGAGCCCATGAGCCCCACCCTGGGGACGGGCATCCTGTGTATTCTGGGGGCGGTGCTCCTGCTGCGGGAGCGGGCCCCGGCGAGAGAGGAGGCGGGGCCATGACCGCGGTCAAAGCAAAGTGGGCTGCAATGTCCTGGTACCGGCGGATTCTGCTGGTTGTGATGGTCCTGGAGATGCTGGCCTTTTTCTGCGCCACCCTGTTTGCCGTCAACCGGTCCGGCCTGGAATACGGCGGCTCCCTGCTGTTCCCGGGGACAGAGGGCGGCCTTTCAGCTTACGAGGGGACCGTGGACGGGGAGGCGGCCCGGTTCACCGTCTCTCCCGAGGGGGAGGTGTCCTACCAGTGGGGGGCGTACGCCTACGGCCCCTGGCAGGTCACGGAGGACCCCGCCGCCGCGCCGGAGGGCTTTGGTTCCTCCATGACCGGCCTGGAGATCACCCAGGGGGACCGGGTGCTGTTCCGGGGCGGCTATCTGGGGGACTCATTCGGGATGCTGTATCAGGAGAACGGCGAGCCCTGGATGGAAGTCCGTTTCTCCGTCTCCTCGGGATCGGACACAGTCCTGTTCGTGGACGGCCGGGAGATCAGCCCGGAGGAGCAGCACGAGCCCAGCCTGACCGCCCTGGCCCGGGTGGCGCTGGACCCGGAGCTGGTCCACCGGGGGAGCATCCTCCTCTACCTGCTTATTACTCTGCTGGCCCTGCTCAACGTGTTTCAGATCTGCTTTCCGGGCTTTTTCTTCCGGCTGAGTCTGCTGGGCCATGTGCGGAACATCGAGGACGCCGAGCCTTCTGACTGGTACATCGCCATGGAGCGCATCGAGTGGCTGGTGCTGGCCGGGGGATGCCTGTTCCTGTACTGGCAGGCGCTCACTGTAACAGTGTAAAGAGGAGGCGGCGCGCGATGGCCAGCAGACCTGAATTTGTGAAATCCCTGTGCGGCCAGCCGGAGGGAACGGGGGCCGTCCGCGCCGCGAGGCGGGAGAAGTTCCGCTGCCTGCCCCAGGCCGCCAACGCCAGCCTTGTGATCGGCGGGGCGGACGGGCCGGCTGTCCCCGTGGAGGAGGGGGAGTCTCTGCCGGAGTCCGAGCCGGAGCCCGGCGAGCCCGCGGGGAAGTACCCCTGCCCCTGCTGCGGGTATCTCACCTTTCCTGTTCCAAAGGAGGAGGCCCTGGCCTACATCTGCCCGGTGTGCTTCTGGGAGAACGACCTGTTCGACCCGGGGGAGGACGCCCCCAGCGACGAGAACCACGGCATGACCCTCTGCCAGGGGCGGGAAAACTACCGGAAATACGGGGCGGTGCGCCCCGATTTCCTGCGGTATGTCCGGCCGCCCCGGGACTGGGAACGGCCCGCCCGGCCGGAGGATATGGGCTGAATTTCAATACTAATCGGAATTTAATCGAGGAATATTACTATGTTAGATCACATTTTTGTCAAAGGCGCCCGGGTGAACAACCTGAAGAACATCGACGTGACCATCCCCCGGGACAAGCTGGTGGTGCTCACCGGCCTGTCCGGGAGCGGGAAGTCCTCCCTGGCCTTCGACACCATCTACGCCGAGGGGCAGCGCCGCTATGTGGAATCCCTCAGCTCCTATGCCCGGATGTTCCTGGGCCAGATGGAGAAGCCCGATGTGGACTACATCGACGGCCTGTCTCCCGCCATCTCCATTGACCAAAAGACCACCAGCAAGAACCCCCGGTCCACCGTGGGCACGGTGACCGAGATCTACGACTACCTGCGCCTGCTGTGGGCCCGGGTGGGCACCCCCCACTGCCCCGTATGCGGCAAGGAAATCAAGCAGCAGACCATCGACCAGATCATCGACCAGGTGCTGGCCCTCCCCGAGGCCACCCGCATCCAGGTGATGGCCCCTGTCATCCGTGGGAAGAAGGGGGAGCACGCCAAGATCTTCGAGGACGCCCGCCGCTCCGGCTATGTCCGCTGCCGGGTGGACGGCATCGCCTACGATCTGAGTGAAGAGATCAAGCTGGAGAAGAACAAGAAGCACAATATTGAGATCGTGGTAGACCGGCTGGTCATCCGGGAGGATATCACCCGCCGCCTCACCGACAGCGTGGAGGTGGCCTCCAACCTGGCGGGGGGACTGGTGGTCATCAATGTGGTGGGGGAGGACCGGGACATCCTCTTCTCCCAGAATTACGCCTGCGAGGACTGCGGCGTGTCCATCGAGGAGCTCACCCCCCGCATGTTCTCCTTCAACAACCCCTTCGGCGCCTGCCCCACCTGTATGGGACTGGGCTCCCAGATGAAGATTGACCCCGACCTGATCATCCCAAACAAGAACCTGTCCATCATCGAAGGGGCCATCACCGCCTCCGGCTGGAGCAACATCAAGTCAGATGGCATTTCCCGCATGTACTTCGATGCCCTGTCCAAGAAGTACAAGTTCAAGCTGAACACCCCGGTGAAGGACCTGTCTCCCCAGGTGATGGACGTGATCCTCTACGGCACCAAGGGGGAGAACCTGACCCTCCACTACGACCAGCCCCGGGGCCAGGGTACCCTGTACCAGCCCTTCGAGGGCATCGTCAACAACCTGGAGCGCCGCTACCGGGAGACCCAGTCCGACGCGGTGAAGCGGGAGCTGGAGGAGTGCATGAGCGAGTGCCCCTGTCCCACCTGCCGCGGCCGGAGGCTGAAAAAGGAGTCGCTGGCCGTCACGGTGGGCGGGCTGGACATCGACACCTACTGCCGCAAGAGCGTCAACGAGGCCCTGGACTTCATGGAGCACCTGGAGCTGAACCAGACCCAGACCATGATCGCCGCCCAGATTTTGAAGGAGATCAGAAACCGCCTGGGCTTCCTGCGCTCCGTGGGCCTGCAGTATCTGACCCTGAGCCGGGAGGCGGGCACCCTCTCCGGAGGCGAGAGCCAGCGCATCCGGCTGGCCACCCAGATCGGCTCCTCCCTGATGGGGGTGCTGTATATCCTGGACGAGCCCTCCATCGGCCTGCACCAGCGGGATAACGACAAGCTGCTGGCCACACTGAAGGAGCTGCGGGACCTGGGCAACACCCTGCTGGTGGTGGAGCACGACGAGGACACCATGCGCTCGGCCGACTATATCGTGGACGTGGGCCCCGGGGCGGGGGTCAACGGCGGACAGATCGTGGCCTGCGGCACCCCGGAGGAGGTGATGAATACCCCGGGCTCCATCACCGGGGACTACCTGGCCGGGCGAAAGAAAATCCCCGTCCCCACGGAGCGCCGAAAGGGGAACGGAAACTATCTCAAGGTGTTCGGAGCGGCGGAGCACAACCTGCGGAACATTGACGTCCAGATTCCGTTGGGCACCTTCACCTGCGTCACCGGGGTGTCGGGCAGCGGCAAGTCCTCCCTGGTCAACGAGATCCTGTTCAAAAAGCTGGGGGCCGACCTGAACCGCACCAAGACCCGGGCGGGAAAACACGACCGCATCGAGGGGGAGGAGTTCCTGGATAAGATCATCAACATCGACCAGTCCCCCATCGGCCGCACCCCCCGGTCCAACCCGGCCACCTACACCGGGCTGTTCAACGACATCCGGGACCTGTTCGCCTCCACCCCAGACGCCAAGAGCCGGGGCTACGGCCCGGGGCGGTTCTCCTTCAACACCCGGGGCGGGCGGTGCGAGGCCTGCCAGGGGGACGGCCTGCTGAAGATCGAGATGCACTTCCTCCCCGACATCTACGTCCCCTGCGAGGTGTGCAAGGGACGGCGGTACAACCGGGAGACCCTGGAGGTCCACTACAAGGGCAAGAACATCTACGAGGTGCTGGAGATGACGGTGGACGAGGCCCTGCCCTTCTTCGAGAACCTGCCCCGCATCTACAACCGGCTGAAAACCCTGGAGGAGGTGGGCCTGGGCTATGTGAAGCTGGGCCAGCCCTCCACCGAGCTGTCCGGCGGCGAGGCCCAGCGGGTCAAGCTGGCCACCGAGCTGAGCAAGCGGTCCACCGGAAAGACCATCTATATCCTGGACGAGCCCACCACCGGCCTGCACAGCGCCGACGTCCACAAGCTCATCGAGGTGCTGCAGAAGCTGGTGGAGGGGGGCAACACCGTGGTGGTCATCGAGCACAACCTGGACGTCATCAAAACGGCCGACTACCTCATCGACCTGGGCCCCGAGGGGGGCGACGGCGGCGGCACCATCGTAGCCACCGGCACCCCGGAGGAGGTTGCTCAGTGTGAGCGGTCCTATACCGGACAGTATTTGAAGCGGATGCTGTCCTGACGACGCCTCCCGCCGCAGCAGCGCTGCGCTCCGGGCGGGGAACAAGAGAAGGAGACAAGAAATGGAGTGGAAAAGAATCACGACGCCGGCGGCTCCGGACTTTGAACCCCTGTTCCAGCTGTACCAGAACAGCTTTCCCATCCATGAACAGCGCACCCGGGAGAAGCAGGAGCGGATACTCTCCCACCCGGCCTATAGCTGCTGGGCATTGGAGGAGGGGGGCGCCTTCACCGGGCTGATGGGGCTGTGGGAGGGAAAGGACTTCCTCTATGTGGAGCACTTTGCCGTCCGCCCCGGCCTGCGGGGGCAGAGATTGGGCAGCGGAGCGCTGGAGCAGCTGGCCGGCCGGGGGAGGCCCCTGGTGCTGGAGATCGACCCGCCGGAGGACGAGATCTCCCGCCGCCGCCAGAGCTTCTACGAGCGCTGCGGCTTTCACCCCAACCCCTGGACACACGTCCATCCGCCCTATCGGGCGGGGTATCGCGGCCACCCCCTGGTGGTCATGACCCGCCCGGAGATCTGGAGCCGGGCGCGGTATCAGGACTTTGCCGCCTTCCTCCGGGACACGGTGATGGCAGACTGCGGGGCGTGAGGAGGGCCTGCACCCCCCGCCCCGGGCCGGCATAGGATGGCCCGGAGGTGTTGCCCGATGGAAGGGTTCTTTGAGGCGCTGCTGGCCGTGCTCTGTGCGGCGGGGCTGGGGCTGCTGGCCTGGTGGCTGTTCGGACGGCTGCTGCGTCCCATCCCCCGGCAGGCGGTGTACGCCCTTCTGCCCGGACGGGGGGAGGGCGAGGGGCTGGAGCAGGGGGTGCGGGCCTTTATGTGGCTGCGGAGCCTGGGCCTGCTCCAGTGTCCGGTGGTCATTGCCGACGTGGACCTGACGGCCCAGGGGCGGGAGCTGGCCCTGCGTCTCACCCTGCGGTGGCCCGGGGTGGTTCTGTGGCCGGCGGGAGAGCTGAAGGAGTACATAGCGGGGCCCTAGAGGAAGGGAGGAGATCCCTCTGGAAGAGAGAGAGCTGGAAGAGGTGGAGGGGAGCGTCTCCGCCCTGATCTATCAGAACGAGGAGAACGGCTATACCATTCTCCGCCTGGACCAGCGGGGGGAGGAGCTGACCGTGGTGGGGGCCATGCCCGGGGTTGCCCCGGGGGAGTACCTCACCGTCCGGGGGCGGTGGGTGCGCCACCCCACCTACGGCCCCCAGTTCAAGGCGGAGACGGTGGAGCGCCGCCTGCCCCAGGGGCTGAAGGAGATCTACCACTACCTGGCCTCCGGGGCAGTGAAGGGGGTGGGCAAGGCCACCGCCCGCCTGCTTATCGAGGAGTTTGGAGAGGAGGCCCTGTCCGTCATCGAGGAGGAGCCGGAAAAGCTGGCCAAAATCCGGGGCGTCAGTCCCAAGCGGGCCCGGCAGATCAGCGACTCCTTCCGCCGCCAGATGGGGATGCGCCGGCTGGCCGAGTTCCTGGGAGAGCACCAGCTGCCCCTGGAGCTGGCCGCCCAGCTCCACCGGGCCTACGGCGACGTGGCTCTGGAGGTGCTGAAGGCCAATCCCTATCTGCTGGTGGGGGAGGAATTCGGGGTAGACTTCTCCCAGGCCGACGCTCTGGCCCTGTCCCTGGGGATGGGGGCGGAGGACCCCCAGCGGCTGGAGGCCGGGCTGGTGTTCGAGCTGGCCCACAATCTGGACAACGGCCACGCCTTCCTGCCCCGGCGCAAGCTGCTGGAGGCCACCGGCGTGCTGCTGGAGGCCGGGGGAGAGGTTCTGGAGGAGCGGCTGGACGCCCTGGAGCGCCGGGGCGAGGTGGACTGCGAGCATGTGGCGGGCCAGGACGCGGTGTACCTGCCCGCCCTGTACGAGGCGGAGACCTTCATTGCCCACCGCATCGGGGAGATGAGCCGGGCCGAGCTGCTGCCCCCCGAGGGGCTGGACGCGCTGATTGGTCGCATCCAGCGGGAGCAGCACATTACCTACGCCCCCCAGCAGCGGCAGGCGGTGGAGCTGGCCGCCCGCCGGCAGGTGATGCTGCTCACCGGCGGGCCGGGCACCGGAAAAACCACCTGTCTGCGGGGGGTGCTGGCCCTGTTCGAGGGGATGGGGCTGGATACCGCCCTGGCCGCCCCCACGGGGCGGGCGGCCAAGCGGCTGGGGGAGCTGTGCGGGACGGAGGCCTCCACCATCCACCGCCTGCTGGAGACCGGCTTTGACCCCCACACCGGACGGCTGGTGTTCAGCCACGACACATACGACCCACTGAAGGCGGACGCGGTCATTGTGGACGAGACCTCCATGGTGGACGTCCCCCTGATGGCCGCCCTCCTGGCCGCCCTGCGGGGGGACTGCCGGCTGGTGCTGGTGGGCGACCCGGACCAGCTGCCTTCGGTGGGGCCGGGCAGCCTGTTTGCCGATCTGATCCGCAGCGGACGGGTGCCCACCGTCCGCCTGACGGAAATCTTCCGACAGGCCGCCCAGAGCGCCATTGTCCGCAGCGCCCACCAGGTCAACCGGGGGGAGCTGCCCCAGCTGCGCCGGAACCAGGGGGACTTTTTCTTCCTGGCCCGCCGGGACCCCCAGAGCGCCCTGGACACCATCGTGGACCTGTGCCGCCGCCGCCTGCCCGAGCGCATGGGCATCCCCGCCGACCAGATCCAGGTGCTCTCTCCCACCCGCCGCCGGGGGACGGGGACCCGGACCCTGAACCAGGCCCTTCAGCAGGCACTGAACCCGCCTCTGGAGGGGAAGGGGGAGCGCCGTTTCGGGGATTGGGTGTTCCGGGCGGGGGACCGGGTGATGCAGGTGAAGAACAACTACGACATCCTCTGGCGGGAGGAGGGGGGGGTCCGCTCCGGCATGGGGATGTTCAACGGGGACATCGGGGTGATCCGCTCCGTCCAGGGAGAGGCGGTTACCGTGGACTTTGACGGGAAAGTGGTGGAGTATTCCCCCGACATGCTGGGGGAGCTGGAGCCAGCCTTCGCCGTCACGGTGCACAAGGCCCAGGGCAGCGAATACCGGGCGGTGATTCTGGCCGCCCTGGAGGGGGGGCCCAGGCTGATGACCCGGGGGGTGCTGTACACCGCCATCACCCGGGCCCGGGAGCTGTTTATCATTGTGGGGGACGAGCAGGCGGTGGCCTCCATGGTGGCCAACAACCGCCAGACCCGCCGGTACTCGGGCCTGCGGGCCCGGCTGGCGGAGGAGGAGACATGACGGATAGGGAAGCCGCTCCCCTGTTTCAGGGCTGGGACAAGCCCATGATCTCCGCCGCCCTCCAGGGCTGTATGGGCCGGGTCCGGACGGCGGAGGGCGGGCGGTCCGCCGCGGCGGAGATCGGGGACTTCGCTTTCTTTGCCGGGGAGCCGGACCGGGCGCTGGCCCGGGAGTCGGCCGCCTCCATCCTGGTTCCCTGGGACCGGGACTGGGAGGAACTGCTGGAGCAGGTCTGGGGAGAAAAAATCGTTCCCTGGACCCGGTATGCAATGGAGCCGCCGCCCGTCTTTGACCGGGACAGGCTGGCCCGGTATGCCGCCGCCCTGCCGGCTGGGTTCCGCCTGGCCCCCATGGACGGGGAGCTGTATCGCCAGGCCATGGCCTGGGACTGGTCCCGGGACCTGTGCGCCCTGTTTGACGGGGAGGAGGACTACCTGGGCCGGGGGATCGGCGTGGCGGTGCTTCTGGAGGGGGAACTGGCGGCCGGAGCCTCCTCCTACGCGGTGTGCCGGGGCGGCATCGAGATCGAGATCGACACCCGGCCCGGCTGCCGCCGGCGGGGACTGGCCCTGGCCTGCGGGGCAGGGCTGATTCTGGCCTGCCTGGAGCGGGGAATTTTCCCCGGCTGGGACGCCCATAATCTGGCCTCCGCCGCCCTGGCCCAAAAGCTGGGTTACCGGATGCAGGGACCTTATCCGGCTTTTTTACGGAAAGGATGAAGGATATCCTGCTTTTTTGGGCGGGAGCGAAGAAAAGACTATTGACGAACGACAGGTTTGATGCTATCTTAATAGTACGCTGGGATAAGTGGTGGAGTCTGTCATAGAGGGCGGCCGGCCGCCTCTCTATTTATTCACAGCAGTCGATCAAAAGGGGAAGGCCTCGGACCTTTTTCTTTGATGGGCAGGACTTCAATCCGAGAGGTCCTGCTATTTTTGTGCTCTGCTGAAAGAGAGGGAAGATTGGATATATGATGGACGTATCGCTATCCTATTTCGTGCAGGAGGTAACCTCCAACCCGGTGATGCTCATCACGGTGCTGCTCACCCTGGGGGTGATCTTTGTCAATGGATGGACTGACGCGCCCAACGCCATTGCCACCTGCATCACCACCCGGTGCCTGGGGGCGCGGCAGGCCATCCTCCTCAGCGCTGTGTTCAATTTCCTGGGCGTGCTGATCATGACCCAGATCAACAGCGCGGTGGCCTCCACCATCAGCAACATGGTAGACTTTGGGAACAACACACAGGACGCCCTCATCGCCCTGTGTGCCGCTCTGTTCTCCATTGTGGTTTACAGCGTGACGGCCTCCTTCTTCGGAATTCCCACCAGCGAGAGCCACAGCCTCATCGCCGGACTGACTGGAGCGGCCATCGCCATGCACAACAGCCTGGACGGGGTCAACGGGGGCGAGTGGGTCAAGGTCATTTACGGCCTGGTTCTCAGCCTGGCCCTGGGCTTTGCCAGCGGGTGGATCATCTGCAAGCTGGTCACCATCGTCTGCTACAATATGAACCGGCGGCGCACCGACCGGTTCTTCAAGGGGGCCCAGATCTTCGGCGCCGCCGCCATGAGCTTTATGCACGGGGCCCAGGACGGTCAGAAATTTATCGGCGTCCTCTTTCTGGGCATGGCCTTCTGCAACGGGCAGAGCAGCGTGGAGGGAGTGATCATCCCGGTGTGGCTGATGCTTCTGTGCAGCTGCGTCATGGGCCTGGGCACCAGCGTGGGAGGGGAGAAGATCATCAAGTCGGTGGGAATGGATATGGTGAAGCTGGAGAAATACCAGGGCTTCTCCGCCGACCTGTCCGCCGCCTTCTGTCTGCTGCTGTCCAGTGTGGGCGGCATTCCCGTGTCCACCACCCACACCAAGACCAGCGCCATCATGGGGGTGGGGGCGGTGAAGCGCCTGTCTGCCATCAACTTCGGCGTGGTCAAGGACATGATGCTCACCTGGGTGTTCACCTTCCCCGGCTGCGGCCTGATCAGTTTTGTCATGGCCAAGCTGTTTATGGCCATCCTATAAAAGACGGGGGAGCGGCGGCCTGTGAGGACCCCAAGACTACAGATAAGGGAGTATGGATATGGCAAAGAAACAGGATTCCTTTTACTTTGAGACTTTCATCACCTGCATGGATTACGCCTGTCAGGCGGCCCAGCTGCTCAACCGGGTCATGTCCGGCTATGCCCCCCAGCAGATCAAGCAGGAGCTGGACGAGATGCACGCCCTGGAGCACGCCGCGGACATGAAAAAGCATGAGATGCTCAATGTGCTGGCCAAGGCCTTCATCACTCCCATCGAGCGGGAGGATATCATGCTCTTGAGCCAGAATATCGACGAGGTCACCGACAAGATCGAGGACGTGCTGCTGCGCCTCTACTGCAACAACGTGCAGGTGGTCCGTCCCGACGCCCTGAAGCTGGCGGAGGTCATGATCCGCTGCTGCGAGGAGGGGAAGAAGATGACCCAGGAGTTTGCTGATTTCAAGCACTCCAAGACCCTCCACACCCATATCGTCAACATCAATACGCTGGAGGAGGAGGCGGACGCTCTCTTTATCTCCAGCCTGCGCACCCTGCACACCACCTGCACCGATCCTCTGGAGATCATTGTCTGGCGGGAGATCTACACCTATATGGAGAAGTGTGTGGACGCCTGCGAGCATGTGGCGGACACGGTGGAGAGTGTGGTTATGAAAAACTCCTGACGGGGAAAGGATTAAAGAGCCGGGGCACAGCGGCTGGGCCGCTGTGCCCCGGATAAACGGACATGTCACAATTCATTGCATTCCTGAAACGGCAGTCCCCCGGCCGGCTGATCACCCTGGGCTTTGCCGCGGTGATTCTTCTGGGCGCCGGACTGCTGATGCTTCCCATTTCCATCAAACCCGGGGCGGAGGTGACGCTGATTGACGCCCTGTTCACCTCCACCAGCGCCGTATGCGTCACCGGGCTGATTGCCATCGACGTATATGACCACTTTACCCTGTTTGGACAGGCCGTGGTGGCCGGGCTGATTCAGGTGGGCGGCCTGGGGGTCACCTCGGTGGGGGTGGGCCTGATTCTGGCGGCCGGAAGGCGGGTCAGCTTCAAGGGCCGCCTGCTGGTAAAGGAGGCCCTCAACGTCTCCACCTTCAAGGGGATGGTCCGGCTGGTCAAGGCGGTGCTGCTGGTCACCCTCTGCTTCGAGGGGGCGGGCGTGGTTCTCAGCTTCCTGGTGTTCAGCCGGGACTATGAGCTGGGCCGGGCCCTTTGGACCAGCGTGTTTCACTCTGTCGCCGCCTTTAACAACTCGGGGTTTGATATCCTGGGCGGCCTGCAGAACCTGATCCCCTACCAGTCCGACCTGCTGCTCAACCTCACCACCAGCGGCCTGATCATCTTCGGCGGCCTGGGGTTTCTGGTGATTTTGGATATCCAGCGGGCCCGGGGCTCCTTTCGGAAGCTGACCCTCCACTCCAAGGTGGTCATCACCACCACCGCCGCCCTGCTGGCGGCCGGCACCCTGCTGCTGAAGGCCACCGAGGAGATGACCTGGCTGGGGGCCTTCTTCCACAGCGTGTCCGCCCGCACCGCCGGCTTCTCCACCTATCCCATGGGGGAGCTGACCGACGCGGGGCTGTTTGTGCTGATCCTCCTCATGTTCATTGGAGCCTCCCCCGGCTCCACCGGCGGCGGCATCAAGACCACCACCTTCTTTGCCCTGATGCAGGATGTGCGCACGGTGTTCACCAAGCAGCGGCCGGGGGCCTTCCGCCGCACCCTTCCGGCGGAGGTGATGCGCAAGGCCTCGGTGATTGCTCTGCTGTCCTTGCTGGTGGTATGTGTGGGGACCTTTCTGCTGTGTATCCTGGAGCCGGGGTGTACCTTTATCCAGCTGCTGTTTGAGATGGTCTCCGCCTTCGGCACAGTGGGACTGTCCACTGGAATTACACCGGGATTGTGCGTCCCCAGCAAGCTGCTTTTGATTCTGACCATGTTTATCGGGCGCTTGGGAGCCTTTACGCTGCTGTCCATCTGGATTAACCGGCCGGAGGCCGGCGCCCGCTATACAGAGGAATCTATTACAATAGGATAGGAAATCTGTGTATGAAAAAACAAAGTAACATCACATCCTTTGGCGTAATTGGGCTGGGGCGGTTCGGCTCGGCCCTGGTCAAGACCCTGTCCGAGGCCGGCAGGGAGGTTATTGCGCTGGACAAGGATGAGCAGAAGGTCCGGGCGGTGCGCAAGTATACCGACTATGCCTTCGTGGTGGAAAACCTCAATGAGGAGACCCTGGAGGAGACCGGAATTCAGAACTGCGGCGCGGTGACCATCTGTATTGGCGAGAAAATGGATGTGAGCATCCTGACCACAATGGTGGCCATCAAGATGGGTATTCCCCATGTGATCTCCAAGGCCAACAGCCAGGAGCACGGAGAGGTGCTCAAGCAGCTGGGAGCGTCCGTGGTCTATCCCGAGTCCGACATGGCGGTCCGCATCGGCAAGCGGCTGATCTCGGGCAACCTGATCGACTATATCTCTCTGGATGACGACGTGGAGGTGCGGCGAATTCAGGTGGGGGGCGTGCTGCTGGACCACACCATCCAGGAGCTGGATGTGCGGCGCACCTATGGAATCAATATTATTGCCATCGAGCGGGACCACCAGACAACGGTCGAATTTTCACCTCAGTACCGCTTTGCCCAGGGGGATATTGTAGCGGTAATCGGAAAAATGGACAAAATCGACCGGTTTGAGCATGACGTTCAGTCCTAGCGCGGCGAATGGACCAGAAAGCGGGAGAATACCATTTTGAAAGACAGAGTGATAACAATAGCCAAGGGGGCCGTCATTGGAGGGACCATGTTGATTCCCGGAGTCAGCGGCGGGACGATGGCTATGATGATGGACATTTATGACCGGCTGATCGGCGCGGTCAGCGGATTTCTCCGTCATAAGCGGGAGAGCCTGCTGTTTCTGTTTTGGTTCTGCCTGGGGGCGGGAGTGGGGATGCTGCTGATTGCCAAGCCGCTTTTCGCCGTGATCGACCTGTTTCCCCTCCCCGCGGGCTACTTTTTTATGGGAGCGGTAGCGGGCAGTGTGCCGATGATTTACCATAAGGCCAGAGCGGATGCCTTTACCTGGCAGGATCTGATTTATGTGGCGGCCGGGATGGCGATTGTCTTTTTGATCGCCTATATTCCGCTGCCGAAGGATACGGATGCCGCCGGGCTGGCGGGAAATCCTCTTTACCTGGTGGCGGCCGGACTGGTGGCGGCTGTGGCGCTGGTACTGCCCGGTATCAGTGTGTCCTACCTGCTGCTGATGTTTGGGCTGTATGACAAGACGGTGGAGGCTATGAACGGCCTTTATTTCCCCTTTCTGATCCCTCTGGCCGTGGGGCTGGCGCTGGGGATTATCTCCACTGCCAAGCTGCTGGACCGGCTGATGACCCGGCACCCCAGGGGGACCTACCTGACCATTCTGGGGTTTATGCTGGCCTCGGTCCTCAGTGTCTTTCCCGGCGTCCCCGGTGGGCTGGGGATTCTGGTGTGCCTGGTCACATTCCTGGCCGGCTTTTGTGTTGTTTATCAGGTGTCCAAGCTATAAGGGCACAGGGCTTTGAAATGAGAAACTTCCGCAGGATACTGTCCCTGCGGAAGTTTTTTATAGTCTAACTTGTTTTGGACAAACGGCGGACCGCCTCTGAAGTGATAGAGGCTACCAGGATGGTGAGGGCGAGGAGCCGCAAAATAACAGTTCTTCCTGGAGAGGTTTGAATTATGCAAGTGCGGTGCCTCTGCTGCTCCGTATAGCGGGCGCCCCCATGCGGCTGTATTATCCATCAGACCCAATTTTCTCCATTCCTTCCGGGAGATTATCACAAAATGCAGTGAGGGAAGCTTTGAATAGTCGGCTTTTATCCGTGCTCTCTTCAATGGGCTGCCTCTGCACGGAAAAAACAGTCCTTGCTTCCGGAGGCTCCTGCAGCTCAAGCCGGTCAAATGGGATTTGCTTTTCCTCCAGGTGGTACACTGCGGAAGCCGGGCAGACCGACCAAAATTCTGTTTGCGCTGCCATTTGTTCATAAACTGAGAGGGTGTCGCAATCCATGTAGGGTCGGTGCTGTTTCGGAATCATGTGCTGGTGCCACCGTCTGAACTCGATTCCCCAGGGATAGAACAACTCCCGGTGCCGTGTCAGCTCTCGGACGTCCACCGGTTCATCTGTTAAAAGCAGGCCCGGCGAGACAACCAGGTAATAGCCCTCTCGGTAAACTGGAATGCAGCGTGTAAATGATGAATGAATGCCGTATCCTACAAAAGCATAGTCCAGCTCACCACTTTCCACCATCTCACACAGAGCGGAGGAGGAGCGGACAACTGTAGTGATCTGGATCCTGGGGTCTGTCTGAAGGAGCGGAAGAAGCAGACGGAACAGCATGGTGTCATAAACGCTCGTGATGCTGCCGATTGCCAGATGAATCAGGGGGGCGTCGTCTGCGCCATGTGCCGCGTTTTCCCAGGCCTCGGCAAGCTTTTGTGCTAGGGGGAGAAAGGCCTTTCCCTGTGGTGTGAGGGAGATTTTGCGCACCCCGGCTCGGCGTATAAACAGCTGGCTGTTCCGCTCTGTCTCCAGCCGCCGAAGCCTTTGGCTTACCGTGGATTGAGCCAGATACATCCTTGCCGCTGCTTGAGAGATGCCGCCGCTGTTGTAGATCTGTAAAAATGTCTCTACATCTTCATAATACACCGGATGACCTCCTTACAAAATATCGATATAGATAAAATTATATATCAAAAAAAGCGGCTTTACAATCTTTTTCTTTCTTGATATTGTGTGATTAGGCCGTTTAAACTTTGCTTCGATCATTCAAATATCATAAAAGGAGATATAATAATGTCTACATCTGTATTGTCAGACAGGCTGAGCCAATTCAACGAATCTGCCACCGTTGCCATCAGCAGAAGGCTGGATGAGCTTCGACGGGCCGGCAGACAAATCATTCCCCTCAATGTAGGGGAGCCGGACTTTGTCACACCTGTATACATTCAGAGGGCGGGGATCCAAGCCATCTCGGATGGCTTTACAAAATATCCCCTGACTAACGGTATCTCGGAGCTGCGGACCGCCATTTCCCGCAAACTGGCTGTGGACAATCATTTGAACTATACCGTGGATGAAATTTGTGTGACTAACGGCGCCAAGCAGGCAATCTGCAACGCGATTCTGGCGCTGTGCAGCCGGGGAGACGAGGTGATTGTGCCCACGCCCTGCTGGGTTAGCTACACGGATATTGTGAAGCTGGCCGGCGCCGTCCCTGTGACTGTGCCCTGTCGTTCGGACTGGTCTCTGGACCTTGAAGCTATTGAAGCTGCAATCACACCCAAGACAAAGGCGGTCATCATCTGTACGCCCAACAATCCAACAGGGGCCGTCTATATGGAAGCAGACCTGCGCCAGCTTGGTGAATTGATTGTGCGGCGCGATCTGTTTGTCATCGTTGATGAGATCTATGAGAAACTGATCTATGACGGAATGAAGCATTTTTCCATGGCCTCTATTTCTCCTGAAGTCTGGAGCCGAACCCTGACCGTCAACGGCTTTTCGAAAGCCTATGCCATGACTGGGTGGAGAGTCGGATATGTGGCAGCGCGGCGGGATATCATTCGAGCTGTTATGCGCATTCAGAGCCAGACTACCTCCGGTGTCTGTTCCATTGCCCAAAAGGCTGCCTGCACCGCTCTGACTGGCCCGCAGGACGACCTGAATCAAATGGTCAGGTCCTTTGAGCGGCGTAGAGATTATGTATACCGCCGGATCTGCGGGCATTCCCATCTCTCATGCACCCAGCCCCATGGTGCTTTTTACCTTTTGGTGGACATCAGCTTTTATCTGGGGAAGCACTGCGGAGACAGAGTCATTCAAAATGGTACAGACTTCGCTGCCTTCCTCCTGGACGAGGCACTGGTGGCCGTGGTGCCCGGAGAGGCCTTCCACGCCCCCAATACGGTTCGGATTTCCTACTCCAATTCTCTGGAAAACCTGGAGAAAGCAATGGACCAGATTGAGTCAGCTCTCTCTAGGCTGGACTGAATTGCAATCGCATGCGGTTGGGATGCACGGCACAATAAAAATGTCATCAGGGAAACCGCCGGATGGCGGTTTCCCTGATGAAGTGAACAGAATTCTTTTCGGCCTGCGTTTCCTGTCAACCGCAAGAAAGTGCGGCTATATTATAGGGGGGCTTAGTTTTTCAGCTCCCAAGGACAGATTGAATCGTCTCAAACTTCTCTGTGACAAACTGGGTAAATTCCTCGCTGTCCTGGTAGACAACCGGGTAGCCCAGGTCATTCAACTCTTTGATATAGTCCTCGTTTTCAGAAACCTGCTTGACCAGATCAGCGAAATAGTCCACAATCTGCTGGTCAGTACCTGCTTTGAAGGCGTAGCCGCGGGCGGTGCTCCACTGAGCGTCAATCCCCAGCTCCAGGAAGGTGGGGGCGTCAGGCATAAAATCACTGCGCTCGGCGGAGCAGACACCGACAACCATAATTTGGTCATTGGCCAGCATTGGGATAGAATCGCCGACAGACAGGGCGGCGGCGTCAACATGCTGGCCCAGAAGGGCGGTCTTAACCTCAGCCGCGCCAGAGAAGGCTACGTTGATCATCTCCAAACCGCCGGCTCGGGAAATCAATTCCTGAGCGATGGAGGCGTCGGTATAGGCGCCTGCCACACCTACGTTGATTTCACCGGGATGGTCCTTCACATATTGGATAAACTCCTCCGGTGTGCTGAAGCGGGAGTCATCTTTACGCACAACCAGATTTCGGATATCCTCTGTCTGACAGGCAGCCATCACAAAGTCGTTCAACATATCAAAGGGGACCTCATTGTTGCTGGTGGTGACAAAGCCGGGACCCGGATCGAAAATCAGAACCTTATATCCATCTGCATCCGAGCTGAGCACATCCATCGCGCCCACGGAGCCGCTGCCGCCGGCCACGTTGTTGATCACAATGGACTGGCCACAGATCTGCTCGGCATACTTTGCAAACAAGCGGGCGCCGGTGTCCATAGCGCCGCCTGCGGCATAGGGAACAACAATGGTAATGGGACTCTCCGGATAATTGAAATCATCAGCTGTGCTGGAATTTCCGGACGTGTCCGGAGTTGATGCGCTTCCGCCAGAACTGGCGGAACCAGGAGTGTTGCTGGAGCAGCCCACGGACATAACTGCAAGGACAAGTGCCATGAGGCATGCGGTTAGCTTTTTCATAAAATTCCCTCCAATTTTTAATTTTGCTCATCGAGCATGACGATATAGGAAAACGCAGCCGCATCTGCTTGATTCACAATGGTGGATACCAGGGTCTTTTTTGATTTCTCGCCCTCAAAGGAGTGGTTGGCGATCAGGTGTATTACCAAGTCGGGGAGACCGTGTTTTGCCGCCAGAATGGCGCCGCTCAAGGGGTGCCGAATTAGGTCGGCATTGGCTGAGTGGCCGGCGACTCCGTCTTTCATAGTGAATTCCAACAATTTTCCCGCGTCATGGAGCAATGCGCCCACCAGAACAAGGTCCCGCAGATGAGTGTCAGTATGGTAGACCTCCTCCAGCGTGTCGTACATTGCCAGTGCAATCCGCACCACTGCATGCACATGGTCAATCTGATTTTTGAATTGGTCCTTCTGAATCCGCAGGGAGACAGGACAGCTCTCGGCATTGCTGGAGTCCCAGCCGCCTGTGCGGTACGCCTCCAGCAGCACATCGCTGCATTTCTGACGCAGATCTGCGTCACTGATCTGCCCAATCTCGGGGAAAATCGCCTCAATGTCGCTGCAATCCAAAGGTTTTGGCTGGCTGTGCATGTACATCTCTCCTTTTATCGTTCCGGTTCAACTGAGAAGGCTGTCCAGCAGATGTTCCTCTACGCTCAGTTCAGCGCACAGGGAGAGCAGCTCCTTCAGTGTCGCACCGCTGACTGCAATGCCGTTTTTCTGGTTATATTGGGACTTTCGCGCCTCCAGCTCACCAGGTGCCAAAATCTCAGACACGCCGGCACTTTTCTCCGCCGCCTTTAATTCGTCGATCATTTGATCCATTCTGACCTTGAACTGGGCCACGTCCTGAAGCGCGGCAATGTCAATCGCCATGAAGAAGTGTCCGATGTTTGCCCCTGTCCCTTGCGTGTCCCCGGTGAGCTTGCTGATATGCCGGCCAAAGGCGGCGCCACTCAAAATGCCGCACATAGCGTCAATGACAATGGCAATCCCGGAGCCCTTGTGACCCCCGAAGGGGAGCACACTGCCCTGGAGGGCGAGTTGGGGATCATTGGTAGGATTTCCGTGCTTGTCTATTGCCCATCCATCCGGAATGGGTCTGTTTTCCTTGGCTGCGTTAAGAATATTACCTCTGGCCACATTGCTGGTGGCGATATCCAGAATCATGGGAGGATGCTTACCGGCGGGGAGGGCAACGCTGAACGGGTTAGTCCCGAGAATGGATTCCCTGCTGCCAAAAGGGGCCATGTTTGGAGGACTGTTTGTACAGGAAAAGCCGATCATGTCCTGGGAGGACGCCATGGCAGTGTAATAGGAGGCGGCCCCAAAATGATTGCTTCTGCGTACCGAGCAGACCGCGCTGCCATATTCCTTCGCCTTTGCAATGCACAGCTCCATCGCATGTTTTCCAATCACTGCGCCAAAGCCGTTGTCGCCATCTAACAAAATGGAACTGCCCTCATCGTGAACAACCTGGATGTTGGGCATCACGTTATAGTGACCTTTTCGCGCCCGGTCAGTATACATCTTCATTCGCGAAATGCCATGGGATGATACGCCCCGCAGATCTGCGAAGAGCAGGTTGTCCACTACGGTAGCCGCATCCTCCTGCTTTAGACCCACACTCTGTAAAATTTGACTGCAAGCCAGCCGCGCCTGTTCCGGGGCCAGACGGTACGATCCGCTGTTTACAATGTCCTGCATAATACTCCTCCTTTGCGCCTGGTTATTTTCTCTTGGCGTGTGTTAAATCTCGGCTTCTTCATCGCCCACAGTCTCTTTGATTTTGCGCTTACCCAAGATGCCGACCAGCAGCGAAATGGCAGTCAGAATCAACAGGACCACACAAATGGGGCGGGTGAAAATCTGAGTAATATCCCCCCGGAACATCGTCATGGACTGGGATAGTGAGAGTTCCAGTCGGTCTCCCAGAATGATCGTCAGAATCAGGGGGATCATCGGAAAGCCTGCCATTTTTACAAAGTACGCGATAAAGCCGACAACAATCATAACCTGTACATCAAACATGTTGTAATTGATGCTGTATACGCCTAGCAGGCACACAATTACAATTGCAGGGAACAGGTACTTGTTGGGAATGCGGGACAGCTGGGCCCAGACGTTTGCCAGAGGCAGGTTCATGATCACCAGGATCAGGTTGCCGATAAACATACTCGCAACCACCGGCCACACAACGTCAGGGTGTTCAGTAAACAGAGTCGGTCCGGGTACCACGCCGTGTATGATGAAAGCACCCATCAGCATGGCCATGGCGGGAGAAGTGGGCAACCCCAAAGTGAGCATGGGGATCAGCGCGCCGCCGGAATAGGCGTTGTTGGCTGTCTCTGGCCCTGCCACCCCTTCAATCACGCCGGTACCAAACTTCTCCGGATGTTTGGAGAGATTTTTTTCCAGACTGTAACTGATGACTGCGGGAATAGCTGCACCCAGTCCGGGGATTAGGCCCAGGAAAAACCCGATAAAACTACCGCGCAGAATGGACTTTGTGACAATGGGAACTTCGTCCTTATGCGGGAGCATTTTGTCAATTTTGGGAATCTTCTGTGCACCAGTCAGATTCTGGCTCAAATTGGAGAAAACCTCCGTCATGGCGTACAGTCCCATGGACACTGCAATGAAATCCAAACCGCTAATCAGGTTGTAGGAGCCGAAGGTAAAACGCACGGTGCCGTTAAAGGTATCCATTCCCACCATGGAGAGCATCATGCCCAGAAGCGCCATAACAAGGCCTTTAACCACAGACCGGCCCAGCAGGCTGATTACCAGAGACAGGCCCAGGAGGATCAGGCACAGGTTTTCAGGCGGCCCAAACTTCAGCGCCTGTTCTGCCACAATGGGGCCCACAAGCAACAGGCCGATCAGGGCGATGGTGCCGCCCACAAAGGAGCCGATGGCAGCTACACCCAGCGCGGCTCCGGCACGGCCCTGCCGCGCCAGCGGGTAGCCGTCCAGACAGGTGATGACGGAGGCTGTTTCACCGGGAGTATTGATCAAAACAGAGGTGATGGTCCCGCCATACATGGCGCCGTAATAGATGCCCGCCAGCATGATGATGGACTCCGTGGGCGTCATGGAGAAGGTAAGAGGCAGCAGAATCGCAGTGCCTGCTGTTGGGCCCAGGCCCGGAAGGACGCCTACGAGCATCCCGCAAACTACACCGACGGCACAGTAAACCAGATTCATTCCGCTTAAAGCGGTCGCTAAACCCTGCAGCAGTAGTTCAAATGTAGACACAGTCATTTCCCTCCTTACCAGCCGAATTTGTTGGTGGGAATCTGGACCTGAAGCAAAATCTTAAACACAACAAAACAGCATACAGCAACAATTGCACCGATCAAAGCAGCTTTTTTCCAACTGGTGCCGCGGCTGAACAGAGCAGTCAGCACAATGAAAGCCGTGGGCAGGAATCCCAGGTGCTTGACAGCCAGCACAAAGAACACCAAACATCCCCAGCAGACGTACAGGTTGACCCGACAGGAGCGCTCCTTGGGCATCATCTCGCCCAACGTGATGGATTTTTCCCGAAAGGACTGAATAAATGCAATGATGGATAATACAACCATCGCGCCGCTGGCCCACCTGGGAATAAAGCCAGGACCCGGGGCAAACTGGCTGCCCCAGTAGCTGAGCTTCATGGATTCATAGAAGTAAAATGCTGAAAACAGAACGAAAAAGCCGCAGACGGCGGTGTTGGCCTGTATCTTTTTGATTTTTTCCAGCATTGCCGCTCCCTCCCCAAACACTTGATTTTTATGGGCGCTCTGCCCAGTTAGCTGTCATAGGTATCATCGATCAGTTCAAAGCCTTTTTCCTGCAGAGATTTTTCCACCCAGTCCCGGTTTGCGGTCCCGTTTCGGCTTTTTTCCAGCTTGGCCTCGTCGGCGGCCTGGAACTTCTTTGCATCAGCCAGAATCACCGCAGCATCCCTTCGAGGGATGACTACCACACCGTCTGGATCGGCCAGGATGATGTCTCCGGGGTCCACCATGACTTCCCCACAGCTGATAGGCACGTTAATTTCACCGGGTCCCTCTTTGTACGGACCGCCGGGCGTAGTCCCAGTGGCGTAGACAGGAAAGTCCCACACTTTCCGATCTCGTCAATATCGCGGATTGGACCATCCAGCACAATTCCCGCGACCTTTTTGGTACACATCAGGTAAGCCATCATGACCTCACCAATCAGTGCACGGCCCTGCTCCCCTTCGTTGGAGACAACCAGTACATCGCCTTCCCTGCAGATATTCAGGGCGGCGTGGAGGGCTAGGTTATCCCCTGCCCGCAACTTGACCGTTAGAGCCGGTCCCACCATCATCTGGTTGCTGGGGCTGCTGACCAGGTGGATTCTGGGATTCATGGCGGAATTTCGGTTCATCACATCGCCCACATTGGAGGCGGGGATTGTCTTAAATTCCTTCATGATTTCTGGATCTGGCATGTGGCGCTGTAAAAAGATACGTTTTCCGACAGACATAGCGATCGATCTCCTCCTACTGATAGAACGTATGGAACTTATGCCTTTTGCAGCATGTCCCGCATCTCAGGAATGACAAACTGAGGAGCTTTGCCGCTGAAATAGTCGTCAATAGCCTTAGCGCAGGTCAGCGAGGCCCGAACGGCCGCCTCCCTGGTCATCCCGCCGATGTGGGGGGCTGTCAGGACGTTATCCATGTAAAGCAACGGATTCTCTGGGTCCACCGGCTCTTTCTCCAAAACGTCAAGACCGGCTCCCGCGATCTGATGATCTTCCAGAGCGCGGATCAGAGCGGCTTCATCTACAATGCTGCCGCGGGCTGTGTTGATCAAAATGGCAGTTGGCTTCATCCAGCTGAACTCCTGTGTGCCAACACTGTGAATGGTTTCCTTGGTTGCCGGCACATGCAGGGAAACGTAGTCGCTGTTTCGAAACACTTCCTCGCGCTTGCTGACCAACTGGACGTAGCTGGGCAGCGCTCCCTTCTGAAATGGGTCAAAGGCCAGAACCTTCATCTGGAAGCCCAGAGCGGCTTTCTCCGCCACTTGCAGGCCGATGTTGCCCAGTCCAATCAGTCCGAGCGTTTTACCGTGCAGCTCTGACTTGGGGATTTTTCTCTTGGCGCCGCTGTAATCGTGGATATATGTTTTCTGGACCAGCTTGAAGTTCCGGGAACAGTACAGCATATAAAAGATCGCCAATTCGGCAACTGAGATGCTGTTGGCACCTCCGGCGGTTACCACCAGAGTACCGTTTCTGCGTGCGGCTTCAATGTCCACTCCATCATAGCCTGCTCCATGACGCGCCAGAATTTTTAATTTGGGGGCAGCTTCCAGAATTTTTGCCGTGATATTTGCAGTACGGACAATGATGGCGTCACACGACGGGATATCCGCTAAAATGTCCGTTTCCTCGGTTCCACATCCATCTATGATTTCATAGCCGCGCCTCCGCAGGTAATCATAGCCTTCTTCCTGAATTGGCTGGGGAATCAAAACCCGTATTGCCAAAAAAACTCCCTCCTTAACAACCAAGACACCAATACTTTTCAGAAAAGAACAAAAATCGGTTTCTCCCGATTCCTTCTAATTTTAAGTATATCAACCGAAATTTTTATGCGCAAACAGTTATTTTTGGTGAAACGGCCGAGGTTACAAGTTTTCCTTGTTGCACCTCCTCTGTCTATTCTTCCAAATTGCGGCCTGTATTTTTCGGATTTATTGATAAAATCCCGATAACTTTCTATAATGATGTAAAAATTAGACCGGATTGCAGGTGTAAAGGGGGTGTAACTTTGAATTTAAAAAGCCTGGAATATTTTCTGGAGGTTGCGAAAGAACTGAACATCACCAGTGCTGCCCAGCGGCTGTATATTTCACAGCAGGCGCTTAGCCTGCAGATTCAGAAACTTGAGCGGTATTATCATGTCACATTGTTTGAGCGTCAGCCAAAGCTGAAGCTTACCGATGCCGGCAAGATTCTGGCTGAAAGTGCCGCCGCGATTCTGAAAGAAAATGAATATGTAGTCAACCGACTGTCCGCTCTCAGCGACAACCATAGGGGGACGCTGCGGGTAGGAATCTCCGCCCTGCGGGCAACTGAGTGCCTGCCGCTGGCGATGCCGAAGTTTAACCGCCAATGGCCTCACATTACGCTGCAGTTTATTGAAAAGGCCATGGACGAGATGATCCCAATGCTGTGTGAGGGTGATCTGGATATTCTGATCGCACCTGCGCTTAACCGTTTTGACAGCCGGTACCCGAGCGACCGCATCGACTTTACCTTCTTAGTGAACGAGGGGAGTTATGTGGTTTGCTCCGATGTTGTTTTAAAGCGTTATTTTGGAGACCGTGCGGATGAGGTGCGGGAGCGGTCGAAGCGAGGGATTGACCTGCGAGAGTTTGCGCAGGTCCCTTTTCTGCTGGAAAAGCGGCCAATGTTGCTCCGCCGCATGGCGGACGAGTATTTTTACGCTGCGGGAATCAAGCCCAATATCTATATTGAGACCAACAAGACCGATCTGATTATCTCGATCTACTCCTGCCATTTGGGCGCCTTTTTTTGCCGCAGCACCAGACTGCCCATGTTAATGAGCAGTTTCCCTGACTGCAACGCCTTCCCGATTTCAGGTGCTGGGCCGATGTCCCATGTGCCCATTTACCTCATGCGTCGAAAGGGCCAGAGGCCGCCTGCGCATGTGGCTACCTTTATAGAAATTATGAAAGAGGCCTGGAAGCAGCTGGCCCCATCTGAGCAGTGAGATATAGATTTGGCCGATAAAATGAAGATTGTATAGTTTAACAAAAAAGAGAATTGAGATTGGTCGAATGGCACAAATATGAGCAAAGGAGATGGGGCGGATCTTGACAAAATAGGGAAAATTGTGTAAGGTTGTTATCACTGAAGAAAGCTGAAGTCAGTCAAAAAAGCACTGTTTTGGAAAAAGGAAACGCGGTACCGCGTTTGTGTTTTAGTGGCCACTAAAACACAAACCATATTCCACAAAATAGGAGGGCTGAAAAGGCTTTCTCAGAAAAAAGAGAATGAGGAAGGAGAAACAAACATGAAAAAAGCCCTTGCACTGCTTCTGACGCTTGCACTGACACTGCCGGTTCTGTCCGCATGCGGCGGCAACAATTCAGGAACTTCCGGGTCCGGTGGGGGGACCGGTGAAGAGCAGGACGTTTACAACTTCAAATTTGAGTGTGTGCTCAACGAGGCGTCCTATTGGTACCAGATGGGGGTAAAAATGGCTGAGATGCTGGATGAGCGCTCTGACGGACGCCTGAAAATGGAGGTCTACGCCAATGCCCAGTTGGCCGGCGGCAACCAGCAAAAGGGCCTGGAGAACGTGATCAACAATGTGGTTCAGGTGGACTGCCGTTCTTCCATGCTGTGGCAGGTTATGGATGATAAGCTTGGTATTTGGGCCATCCCCTTCTTCTATGACAGCAGCGAGCAGATTATTGACGAGCTGCAGTATGCTGAGGGCGGTCAGGCCTATGCCGCGGAGTTTGAAAATCTGGGCTTGAAAATGATTGGTCTGGTGGAGTATGGCCCGCGTCCTATTGCGACGAACAAGCCGCTGACCTCCTTCGATGACATTCAGGGCATGAGAATCCGGGTGGCCTCCGTTCCTCTGCACCTGGACGCACTGAAGGCGATTGGGGCCGATCCCATGGCCATGAACTGGTCTGAAATGTACACTGGCCTGCAGCAGGGGACTGTGGACGGCATGGAGGCTCCCTATCAGGTCATGATCGACAATACCATCTATGATGTGTGCAAGTACTACTATGACTGCGGCTGGGTTATGGACCCGGGCGTGGTTACGGTAAATGCCGAGTTCTATAATTCTCTGCCCGATGACCTGCGCCAGATCTTTGATGAGGTATTTAAGGAGTGCCAGACCTGGAACATCGAGGAGACCCGCGCCGCCAATGAGTCGGCCCAGACCCGCTTGGTTGAGGAGTTTGGCTGCACCGTTAACCCGATGACTGATGAGGACCGGGCGAAATTTGTGGAGGCTGTGCAGCCTGTGATTGACGCCTACGAGGCATCCGTAGGTAAGGAGTATCTGGACCTGTTCCGCAGCTGAAGCAGCGGGCCTGCGGCAGATAGCACCCCTCCCGGCGCTTGGCCGGGAGGGGTCATTAAAAAATTAATGCTTGATTTTATAGAGGTGGTTTGCTTTGAAATGGATCAAGGGCCTGTGGGACTTTATTTCCGGCCGCCTGTTTGAGGTAATTGGCGTTCTGGGTCTTTTTATAATGCTGGTGATTGCATTTGGAAATGTAGTCAGCCGGTACCTTCTGCCAACCTCCTGGGCCTTCACTGAGGAGTTAACCTGCGGACTGTTCATTCTGGTATCTCTGCTTGGGGCAGCGCTGGGTGTGAAGGATGGGAAGGCAATGGGGATCAGCCTAGTCACCGACCTGCTCCCTGTCAAGTGTCAGAAGTACGTCACAATTATCCAGGGAATCTTCACCGGGATATTTGGCTTTTTGCTGCTGTACTATGGCATTGAGATGGTGCAGAGCGAGCTGAGACTCAACATGCGCACGGCGGCCCTGGGATGGCCGGAGGCAATCTTTGGCTCCTTCGTGCCCATCGGCGGGGCAGCCCTGATGGTGGGAGCAGTGTGCCTTATTATCAAGGGAATCAAGGAGATCCGTGAGGAGCACGGGAAGAAGGAAGGTGAGAAGTAATGTCCATTACCGCGACACTGATCATCAGCTTCTTTGTTCTGGGCTTTCTCAATGTGCCCATTGCAGTTGCGCTGGGGCTGTCCAGTTGCCTGTGCCTGGTGCAATTTGGACTGGACATGTCTATTCTCCCTACCCAGGTGTATTCCGGCATCGCCAAGTTTCTGTTGCTGGCGGTTCCCTTCTTTATCCTTTCCGGCAACATTATGGAGAAGTCCGGGATTTCGGACAAGCTGATCCGCTTCTTCAAGGCGCTGATCGGCCACCGGAAGGGCGGACTTGCCATCGTGGCAGTTGTGGCCTCCTGCTTCTTTGCGGCCATCTCTGGTTCCGGTCCAGCCACAGTGGCGGCCTTGGGCAGCTTTTTGATTCCGGCCATGGCCCGGGACGGTTACGGCAAGGAGTTCCCCTCCGCACTGCTGGCCACCAGCGGTTCCATTGGAACCATCATCCCCCCCAGCATTCCCTTCGTCATGTACGGATTGGTGACGGGCGTCTCCATCACCAACCTATTTATGGCCGGTATCATTCCGGGCCTGCTGTTCGGCGCGGCGCTGATCATTGTCTCCCTGATCATGATCCGCAAATGGGATATCAAGCAGGAGGAGAAGGCCAGCGCAAAGGAAGTGTGGGCTGCGTTCATAGATGCTGTGCCCGCTATTCTGATGCCGGTCATCATTCTGGGCGGCATCTACTCCGGCATCTTTACCCCGACAGAGGCCGCCGCTGTGGCCTGTGTTTACGGCATCATCGTGGGTATTTTTATTTACAAGACGGTCCGCCTCAAGGAGCTGTACGAGTTGTTCCGTTCCTCCGTTGTGGGTTCCGGAAATATCATGCTTATCATCGCCGGCGCATCCCTGTTTGCCTGGTTCTGTTCCACCAGCGGAATTACCCAGACATGCTCCGAACTGATTGCCTCCGTGTCCGGAAACCAGGTCACATTCCTGCTTCTGGTCAATATCATCCTCCTGATTGCAGGCTGCTTTGTGGACAGCACCTCGGCAATTTATATCCTGTGCCCGATTATTGTGCCGGTTGCCAAGGAGCTGGGCTATGACCTGGTGGCACTGGGCGTTGTGTTCATTGTCAACTTGGCCATCGGCAACGTGACGCCGCCGGTGGGCCTGAACCTGTTTGTGGCCTGCAGCATCGGTGACGTGACGGTGACCGGCATCTGCAAGAAGGTCTGGCCGCTGATCCTGGCGAGCCTCGTCATTCTGTTGCTCGTCACATACATTCCGACCATCTCCCTTTTCCTGCCAAACCTGTTCTACGGCAGTACCGGAGGTTAGAGGTAACAAGAAACAAGACAAAAAAGCGGCGGCCCCCTGGGACCGCCGCTTTCATCATCAGTCAGGAGGATAAACATGAGCGTACAAATAGATGTGCTTTTCAGCGGATTTTCCGGCAAGCTGGAGGTGGGCTATCTGGGATGGGGAACCTGGGCCCTGCTCCGGGACGGGACGCACACCATGGTGCTGGATACCGGATTTGTCGGCCTGCGCCAGAATTACAATGAGATCTTGGGAAAATACGGGGTCAGCCCCCAGGATGTGGACCATGTTCTGCTGACCCACCTCCATTTTGACCACGCCTGTAATGTGGACCGTTATCCCAATGCCCAGTTTGTGGTGTCCAGACAGGAATGGGAGTACGCCAACAGCGCCGGGCGGGACCTGTTTATCGAGGACGCGGCGGTCCGTGTGCTGCGGGACAGCGGCAGGCTGCGCCTGGTGGAGGACGGGGAGGAGGTTGTTCCCGGAATTACCGCCATGCTCACCCCGGGCCACACGCCGGGCAGCTGCAGTTATATAGTGCGGCAGGACGGGGGAGAGACCTGGGTTCTGGCAGGAGACGCGGCGAAAAACCGGGGGGAGCTGTTGACGGAGGAGGTCCAGATGTCCATGGACCCGCCCGCCACCCAAAGCAGCCTGCGCCGGATCAAAGCGGCGGGTACCCGTGTTCTTCCGGGGCATGACGGCTGGGTGACCCTGAAGGAGGGGGAGGTCCTGGCCGAAGGAGGAAACGACAAGCGCCTGGTCTTCGGACAGGGAATCACAATCAACGGCGGGAACCGGGAAATGCTGCTGCACATGGACTGAGGAGGGGAGAAAACCATGGACATTCGGCTTCCCTACGGAAGGGGGGTACTGGAGGGGGCGCTTCCCGACAGCCGGGTCAAAGCGGTCCTGAAAAGCGGCATTGACGCCTACCGCCCAGCGGCCGGGCCGCGGGAGCTGGTGGAGGAGAGCCTGCGCAGCCCTATTGGAAGTAGTCCCCTGCACGAATTATCCCGGGGGAAAAGGCGGGTGGTGCTGCTGGCCAGCGACCACACCCGTCCCGTACCCAGCAAAATTATCGTTCCACAGATGCTGGAGGAGATCCGCAGAGGAAATCCGGAGGCGGAGATTACCATTTTAATTGCCACCGGCTGCCACCGCGGCCCCACAAGGGCGGAGCTGGAGGAAAAATTCGGTCCCCAGATTGTAGCGGAGGAGCGCATCGTCATCCATGACAGCGCAGACGAGGCGTCCATGGTGGATCTGGGCACACTGCCGGGCGGAGGAAGGCTGCGCCTGAACAGGCTGGCGACCCAGGCCGATCTGCTGGTGAGCGAGGGCTTCATCGAGCCCCACTTCTTTGCTGGCTTTTCCGGAGGGCGGAAAAGTGTTCTGCCCGGGGTGGCTGGTCGACAAACTGTTTACGCCAACCACTGTGCCCAATTTATAGACGATCCCAAAGCCCGGTGCGGCATTTTAGACGGAAATCCTATCCATCGAGATATGCTGTTTGCTGCACGAAAGGCGGGGCTGGGTTTCATTGTGAATGTGGTGATCAACTCAGACCGCCAAATTGTCGCCTCCTTTGCCGGAGACTGCGACCTGGCCCACCGGAAGGGAGCGGAATTTCTGGCTGGGCTGTGCCGTGTGCCCGCCAAGCCGGCGGAAATTGTTATTACCACAAACAATGGTTACCCGCTGGACCAGAACATTTATCAGACGGTAAAGGGGCTGTGTACTGCCGAGGCGACGGGAATTCCGGGCAGCGTTATCATTATGGCGGCTGCCTGTGAGGACGGGGCGGGGGGAGAAGCCTTCTTCCAAACCTTTGCACAGGAGCAGGACGCCGGCCATATTTTGGAGCGGATCAGGGCGGTGCCAAGTGATGAAACACAGGCGGATCAGTGGCAAAGTCAAATTTTAGCCAGAATCTTGGAGAATTTTCGCGTTATTCTGATCAGTGAAGCGCCGGATGAGCTGGTGCGGTCGCTCCACATGCTGCCGGCGCACAGCCTTGAGGAAGCCGTTTCTTTGGCCGACCGGCTGTTGGGATTTCCCGGGAAAATTACCGTGATTCCGGAGGGAGTCAGCACGATCATCAGTGCAGGGAGGCGCCGATGAGGGGAAAGGTGCTGTGAAGCAGCCCGCAGCTGGCCTCATCATGTCCTGAATCCGGATGTCTCTGAAGAACCGGACGCTGTCTCCGGCTCCACAGCAGGTCCCTCCTCAATTTTGCAGAATGAGCACCGGGCCTTTCCCTGCTGCTTTGAAGTGTAAAGAGCCTGGTCTGCCTCCTGATAAAATTGTCCGCAGGAGACGGAGGTCCGGCTGCAGACACAGATGCCGACGCTGCATCCGAAAACCGCCATATCGTTCCAGCTCTGAAGCGGGGCGCGGCATTTTGCCAGCCGGGCGCCCATTTCCATTGCGGTTTCCGCGGGAAGTGGCCGGTCAAACACAGCGGCAAACTCATCGCCGCCGACTCTTCCGATCCCGCGGGCGTCTGGGAAGGCGGCCCTCAGCTCGGCGGCTGCTGCGATTAAAACAAGATCTCCGCAGAGGTGGCCAAAGCGGTCGTTGATGGATTTGAAGTCATCCACATCAAGGAGGAACAGAGTGGCGCCGCCTGTCCTTGGAATCTGTTCAAGGCATACCGCCATCTGCTCCTCCATGGCCGATTTGTTCAGCAGTCCAGTCATAGGATAAAGCGATCACGATTTGGTGCTTTTGGCTCCTTGGGATCAATGTTAAGTACATGGAAATAGAGTGCAGTGACAATTTCCACTGCAGAGAGAGATCCGCCCGGGTGGCCGGCTTTTGCTTTGTATCTCTCGCCCATTTTGGATTTGCACAACGGTTATCTGGTCAGTTATACCATCTCAGACCGGTCAGTATTGGGCATGATAACTTCTATGCTGGAGAAGGCGTTTGAGACGATACCAGATGGAACAGAGGTGATTCTCTATAGAATCAAGGCAAACCGAAAGAGCTTGCTGCCTGTCATCCACAGGCAACAAGCCCTTTCAACTGCTTGAACAATTCCTTCAAAAATATTGTCTAACTTTTCGGGGTCGCTTCAATTTGCCCCATTCTCTGTTATTTTTCAAAGCGCTGTTTGCAAGGCTTAAACCGGGTGTTTTCCAAAAAACAAATGCCCGCTTTACTAAATAGAACAAAAAACAGCCTGCGTGAACACCGCTGACCCCATTTTCTCAACCTGTTCCGCAAATGCAGTACAAATCGAAAAACTTTTTTATTTTGAACGATAGCACAGTCTGTTTGAAAACTTCAACTTGTAGGCTTTGTGTGCCAAAAATGCAGACGGTAGGTTTTGGTGGCTGGGTGCTTTTTTACATTTTGCGGAGGGGAGATCCGCCGTTAAGTGAATGCGCAGTGCAAAACCCCGATCATCCGGCGAGGGGATGCCCTGATACAAAAGTCGGAGCAAGCGCTGCAGCGCTTGCTCCGACTTGAGCGCGGGATCGGGGAGCCGGTCTGCGGCCGGGCCCAAACACCTCCCGCCCCGCTTACTGGGCCAGGATCGCCAGCAGCGCGTCCACGGTCGCCTGCCGCCCGTCCTGGACGTCCGCCCCGCCGTCGAGGGTCTC
The DNA here is from genome assembly GCA_904420465.1 of uncultured Clostridium sp. GTDB lineage: Bacteria > Bacillota > Clostridia > Oscillospirales > Oscillospiraceae > Lawsonibacter. The sequence continues at coordinate 5,759 of CAJFVL010000009.1, read as the reverse complement.
CAGCCGCTGGTGGCGGGCCGCCGCCGCGTCAAACTGCTCTTTGGTGACCTCTGTATCGCCTATATCGTAGTGCGTTTGGGTGACCGTGCCGTTCACACCGGCAATTTCGTCCCAAGTGCTGATCTCCTCCGTGCGGCTGGGGTAGTAGTAGGTCCAGCTGGAAAAGTCGGGGTACCCGCCGCCCATAGACTCATACTCGATCCCCAGCTCCCCGGTCTCGGCGTCCCGGCACAGGTACCATCGCAAGGTCCCGCCGGCGTTGGCCCCCACGAATTTCTCCTGAAGGGCCCCGCCCTGCCAGGAGTAGAGTGTCGCCGCACCCAAGCTGGACAGGGTGAACATCTCCTCCACGCCGTCCTGGTCCAGGTCCACCAGCTTGGCCTGCAGGAACCCATCCAGGCCGCCGTAGGGGTCAGCGGAGAGCAGCAGGTCCACCATGGCCGCCGCCATCTGCTCCCGGTCGGAGGCGGCGTTGCCCTTGGCGGCCAGCAGCAGGGCGGCGGTCGCCTCGTCGGTGGAGGAGCAGATCTCGCTGCCATCCCAGCCGGGATTGCACAGCTCATACAGGGAGGGGGATGCCCCGGTCCCGCCGTAGTCCTCCTCTCCCGGCTCGTCCACCGGGACCAGATTGCCGCCGGAGATCTGGCTGTAATAGTAGGCCACGTTATTTTCGTAGTACCCGGTAGGTTCTATCATCTCCCATGACACATACAAGACGCGGCCGTCTTTTAATTCTTCCAAATACCCTCCGCTGGCACTGCCATCCCAGCAGGAGCACACGATCTGGACATGGCCGTCCACATAGGCGTACACCTCGGGGGCGTAGGCCCCCATGCCGGGGGCCGGGTGGACAAAGACCAGATAGGGGTCCCCGTTCCCGTCGAAGTCCGCCAGGAAGGCGTAGGATGTGCTGCTCCCGCCGTTTCCCTCATCGTTCTCGTCATAGGCCAGCGCAAACTGGCCGTAGGCCGCAAGCTGCTCCCGGGACATGGCGCAGCGGCTCCGGTCGCCGAAATAGGTGACCTCATCCAGGGCGGACATGGCCTGGGCGCTGAGGGCCGGACCGGCCGGCTGGGTCTGGCCGCCGGTTCCCTCCCCGGAGACGGCGCCGGATACGGGTTCCTCCGGCTCTTCCGACGGCCGGGCCTGGTCCAGATCCTTCGCCGGCTGGGTCTGGTCCAGATCCTTCGCCGGCGCCCCCATCTCCTCCTGTTGGCTCTGTCCGACGGAGGCGCTGTCGTTCTCAGAGGACTTGTCCCTGCTGAAAGCGCCGTTCCCGCCGCAGGCGGTCAGCATCAGCATGGCAGACAGGGACAGTGCCAGAAGTCTTTTTCTTGTTTTCATTCTCATTTCCTCCCTCAGAGGCAGCGCTGTGTGCCTCTGTTGTCTTAAATATACCTGAATTTTTTCGCTTGTCTACTGATCTTACATCTCACCGCCCCTCCGGCCTCTCTCCGGCGGCGCTATCCTCCCCGGCGGCAGGCTGGCTCTCGCCGTAGGTGACGAACTTCTTGAAGGGGTGGGTGAGGAAATAGCCCAGCGTGACCGAGGCCATCTCCTCGGGGTATCCCCGCTTCATCGTCCAATATGCCACGACACGCATGATCGGGCAGAGTACGATACAAAACAGGATCATGGCCGGCCGGCCATAAATCTGGTCTATGACCATCATCACAATCGTGGCCAGGGACATCAGCAGGAAGTACCGTTTGTTCACCTTGGCCTGGGCCTGGGCTTTGGGGTCCTGCTGGAGCCGCTGCTGGGCCTCCCGCTTGGCCTGCTTGGCGGCCCGTCCCTCCGCCCGGGTGTTGTAGAACTGGAAGGCCGCGCCCAGCAGGGCGCACAGCAGGAAGGCCGCTGGGATCATATCCAGGGCGAAGAGCATCATGCACAGCCCGCAGCCCAGGAACACGCCGCCCTGGAGGGCGGTGGAGAGGATGACCACCGGCCGGTACAGGAGGGCGGTGAGCACGGCCACGATGACGCCGGCCACCAGCCCCACGAGCAGGCCGGCGCCCAAATGCTCCTCGATGGCGGCGGGTTCCAGACAGCGCAGCGCGTATTCCACACCGCTGGCGAACCCTAGGACCGCCACGGCCAGAAAGGCGTTGGCCCCGTTGACCAGACACACCGCCAGCTTGTGCAGCTTAAAGGCGATAAAAGCCATCAGCACTCCGCCCAGCAGTCCCACCAGCAGGCCGGGGCCCAGGGACCCGATCGCGAGGGCGCCGATGATGGAAAAGCCCAGCAGCCCCGCCAGAAACCCGATGACGGTGATGTACAGCTTTAAGACGCGGTAGCCGAAGAAGCACTGGATCGCTCCGGGGATTGCCAGGAACAGCCCCAGGATCGCCAGGGCGGAGGCGGTGATCTCCTCGGCTCCATTCAACAGCAGATCGAACATATTGTTTCCTCCTCTTTCTTTCTCGGGCGGCCGACGCGCCCTCCGTTTGCTGGCCTTGTTTGACCGCCCGGCGGCGGGGGTGGGGCAGGTCAGCCTGTTTGGGAGTTCTCTCCGATTCCCGGAGCCCGCTCCCCTGTTTTTGATGTGTCCACCGCCCCGCCGCCGGGGGTGAGCGCTCCGCCGCTCACACCAGTAAGATCCACCAGCCCCCGGTCAGGTTTTAGGTTTTTGAAAAAATTTGAAAAAATTTTTTGAGGAGGAAAACCACTGCCCGGCAGGGCGGCAAAAAGGCCCCGCGCAGCACTGGGCTGCGCGGGGCCTCGGCTTGTTCGGTTGGCTTAGGGATGGGCAAGTCAGCTGCTGGAGCGGATCTCCTGACTTATCTCACTGTGGATGGCAGAAGAGATGTCCTGAACCTGCTCGAAACTTCCAAGTTTCGTGGCGAGCTCCGGCGGCAGCGGAGTATCCTCCGGGATATTAGCGATATAGCACACCTCCAAATTGGGGCACTGGGTCAGCGGGGTCAGATCGATCGGGCGGCCGTTGTAGTCCAGTTCCACCGCCCTCAGATGCTCCAGCTGGCCCAGCGGCGTCAGATCGGTGTCCGCTGCGGCGTTCAAATTCAAAAACTCCAGGGCCGGCATATGGTACAGGATATCCAGGGAGGAGACCAGCCGGGAGCCGCCCGGCAGATACAGATACTGTAATTCCGGCAGATCGGAGGAGGTTTCCAAGGCGATCTCAATGTCCTGCGCCCCCCAAAAGTCCAAGACGCGGAGGTTGGTCAGCTGGGAAACATCCAGCGTGTCGTTCCCATCCAGCTGCAGGCTCAAGTTGTTCAGGGTCGTCTTTTGTTCCACCGGGGTCAGGTCCGTCCCGGGGGACAGGTGGGCGTTCAGCCTTGTCAGCTGGGGCAGTTGATCCAAAAAGGACAGGTCCGATATCCCCGGCCCCTCTGCGTCATTCACATTGACACTAAGCGATATGATAGTGTCGCTGACCGGCAGGGTCTCCAGCAGCGCGCCATCATCTGAGATCTGATAATCCACCCGCCACAGATCGGGAAACAGCGACAGGTCCTCCAGGCTGCTCACCGGCCCAGTGCCCTCCTCCGCTTCATAGGAGTAAATCGACATTCCGTCGCCGCATATAGAAAGCGATGGGATATCCTCCAGATCGCTCTCCCGGATGGCGCCCGAGGGTATGTCCAGCAGGACGCGGATGTTCTGCTCGAAGGCCGGGTCGGCGAAGGTGACGGCGGGGGACTGGTTCAGGGCGATCCCCATGCCGCCCACCAGCACCGCCCCGGCGGCCACGCCGGCGGCGATCTTCATCTTCAGTGCCCCGGCCACCCCCTTCACCGCGGCACCGGCGGCTGTGTGGCCCCCGGAAGCTGCGGCCGCCGCGCCTGTACCGGCGGCCTGACCCCCGGCGGCGGCCGCTGCACCCGTTCCGGCCGCCTCCCCCGCCGAGGCGGCTGCCGCCGCAGTGGAGGCCGCCGCGGCCCCGGCCGTCCCAAGGCCTGCCGCCACGTTCTGCCAAGCGTGGAGGAAAGCAGCCGAGGCAGGGAGTTCTTCGCCGGTACAGGCCAGCAGCAGCCCGATGGGCGCGAAGGAGTGCAGACGGATCCCGTCCCGGGCCTCCAGGGCCAGAACTCCCTCCTTCAGTTTCTTCCGGGCGTAGTTCAGCCGGCTTTTCACCGTGTTTTCCGTACACGCCTGCAGACGGGAGATCTCCTCCACCGAACACTCGGAGAAGTAGTACAGGACCACGCACTCCCGCTGCTCTTGGGGCAGACGGTCCACCAGCTCCATGACCAGACGCCGGGTCTCCCCGCTGTCCGCCGCCGCCTCGGGCAGGAGCTTCTCATCCGGGTCGGGGATAGAGTCGAAATAGCTGTTCTCCTCCTCATCCTGCTCCGGGGAGACATAGCGTTTTTCCCGGTTGTGGAATTTGCGGCAGCAGTTGGCCGTGATCTGGAACATCCAGTGGAGAAACGCCTCCGGCTTCTGCAGCTTGTCCAGGTTCTGCAGGGCGGAGAGGTAGCTCTCCTGCACCGCATCCATGGCCCGGTCCGGGTCGCTGGTCAGCCGGAGGGCCAGGGCGTAGACCCGCTGGCAGGTCTGCTGATACAGCTGGCTCATTGCCTCCTGGTCGCCCCCTTGGGCCTTTCGCACCAGTTCTGTCAATTCCATCCTTTTGCTCTCCTCCACACACTTTTCTTGGACACATTCCACAGGCATGTCCCTGTTTGCTCGCTCTCACTCGACTTTTAGTATACCATAGAAGTGTATAAAGGCAAGAAGATACCAGCCCGTTTCAGACAATGGACCGTATTTTAGCAGTTTCACCACCTGAAGGTCATGCGGCTGGGTTACCTATGGAACCAAGGTCTCCGTTCAGCAAAAAATACCCACCCCATTTGAAATGGTCGTGTCAACAGGTCCTTTATTCTACCTTACCCTCGCCCAGCGTCACCTTCATGCTTTGATAGTCCGGTCGTACCATCCAGCTACCGATAGTGGCCAGTGTAGGAATCACCACTGCCCCAGCGAATATGGCAGTAAGCGGTTCTGTTAGCCAGAATGTTTTTCCATTTCTTCTTTATCATGTTTTACAGATAGTTTGGATTATGATCAGGTATTTTTACGCCTTATGTTTTCTAATGATGTAAGGAGCGCTTTTATCGCATTGAGGCCAGAAATTTTCAAATTTTAACTCAGAAATTCAAACAGTGCGCCCCTTTCTCTGGCGAGAGGACGACGAGAGGACGATTATCCGGTCCGACAAACGCTCCAGTTCTGTCCCGCATCCGACGTATTTGACATTGGCTATTTCTTCTGCGCACGAATTTTATGGAGACCGCCAGAGCTGGCTTTTTGTTAGACCTGTTTAAATATACACAGTGTAGATATGCCCACATGCCGATCTTCAGTTAGCAGGATCATGGTAGGTTCCATATCGTCCCAAAAGAGTTGCTTTTTTTAATTCTAGTGCACTTTTATGTGCATGATCATAATTAAAAGAGAGAATACAGCCTTGAAGCAATCCAAACTTCCCTTTATGCCGATACCATCAAAGCCTTTCGTGATCGCCCCTATATCCACCTACGGGATGATGATGGCAGGATCCATACAAGAATGTCCGAAAAGAAGAGTGTCCATCGGAGTCCTAAATCCCTTGTAAATCAAGGGAAACAAGAAGAACACCATTGATGTCCGTACCTTGAGGGGTTCAGATGTCAATGGTGTTTTCAATAGGTATTGCAGCGGTTTCCGCACGAACCATTCGGAAAATGCTCCCGCAGGTTCCATACCATCCGGTCGCGGCGATCCGGCAGCCGCGTTCCGTGCCG
>CAJFVL010000008.1 GCA_904420465.1 uncultured Clostridium sp. | reverse complement strand
CCAGGGCGTGGAGGACTTCCACGGCGAGATGGACTTCAAGGTGGCCGGCACCAAGGCGGGCATCACCGCCATCCAGATGGACCTGAAGAACGACGGCCTGACCCACGAGATCATCAAGGAGGCCCTGGACATCACCCGGGACGCCCGGTTCGCCATCCTGGACGAGGTCATGCTGCCCTGCATCTCCGCCCCCCGGGCCGAGGTGAGCAAGTACGCCCCCAAGATGATCACCCTGAAGATTGACCCCGACAAGATCCGGGAGGTCATCGGCAAGGGCGGCTCCGTCATCCAGAAGATCACCGCCGACTCCGGCGCCACCGTGGACATTGAGGACGACGGCACCATCCACATCGCCTCCCCCAACGCCGAGGCCTGCGACGCCGCCAAGAAGATGATCGAGACCATCGTGTTCGTCCCCCAGGTGGGTGAGCTGTACTACGGCAAGGTGGTGCGCATCCTCCAGTTCGGCGCCTTTGTGGAGCTGGCTCCCGGCAAGGACGGCATGGTTCACATCTCCAAGCTGGCCGACCACCGGGTGGAGAAGGTGGAGGATGTGGTCAACATCGGCGACATGATCTGGGTCAAGGTCACCGACATTGACGACAAGGGCCGGGTCAACCTGAGCTATAAGGACGCGCTGAAGGAGATCAAGGCCAAGAAGGCCGCCGGCGAGTCCGTCAAATAACCAGGCACTGAATTGCACAGCCGGCAGGGAAGTTTCCCTGCCGGCTGTCAGCTTGTCAAAAAACCGGTGTAGAGATAAATCCGCTCAAGTTGGGGCGGGGGAGTTCGGGGGGGACGGCATGAGGCGGTCGGGCGTTTCGCCCGGCCGCCTCAGTCTGTCTGTTTTTAAGGGGCCGCTGCCGCCGGAATCCGGCGCGTCCCTTCCTCCCGTGCGTCCGCCTTGGGAACGGTCAGCCGCCGGATGATGTTCTGCCGGGTTACAATCCCCACAAAGGCCCCCCGGTCATCCACCACGGGAATAAAGCTCTGGCGCATGGACCGCTCCAGCAGCTCGTCCATGGTCACATCCACCCGCACCGCCGGATTGAAGCCGGGGCGGAGCACCCGGCTCAGGGGCAGCTTCTCCTTGGCGCGCAGGCTGTTGTCCTTCCAGTCCAGAATGTGCCACAGGAAATCGCCCTCGCTCACTGTGCCCACATAATAGCCGCTGCGGTCCAGCACCGGGATGGCGGTATAGCCCCGGGCCCGCAGCTTCTCCAGCCCCTGGCGGATGGTAAAATCCTCATAGAGGTAGGCCACCTGTGCCTTGGGCGTGAGCAGGGAAATGACATTCATGCGGCCGCACTCCTTTCTCCATCGGTTTTCTTTTACCATAGCACAAATGCGGCGGAGAGTCCAGGCACAAATCATTAAGATTTTCAGCCGGCGGTCACCCCTCCTCAGGCACCGCCGTCCAGTCCGCGTCCAAAAGGTCCTCCAGCGCTTCGGCCATACCGGAGTCCATCGTATAGACCATGTCGGACCCAGCCTCCATGGCGCACACCGTTGTGCCGTCCCCATCCGCCGGACCGCCTGTCAGCAGCTCCAGCTTCTGCCCTTCGCTGTAAGTGACGGTCAGAGTCAGCGTATCCCCGCCTGTCAGCCCCATCGCCTCCAGCTCGGACTCCTCCGGCTTGAAGGCACAGCAGCCGTCAAAGGAGAGATCCCAGAGACAGGAGATCAGTTCATCCACCGCCTCGCTCTCCTGGGGCAGCGCCTGCCCCGCCAGATACCAGGTGTAGACTGTGACCTCCTCGGTGACCGGGTCGCCGTTCTCGTCCGCTTCCCCTGTCTCCTGTGTCTCGGTGCGGGTATCCTTGGTCAGCGTAACCGACCGCTCTCCCTTTTGAAGCACCACGGTCTCGGCGGTGGACTCGGTAACGATGGGCGGCTGGTCCACTGTCCCCAGCTCCATCAGCGTGTGGTCAGTGGCCTCAAACAGGTCCCCGGCGACGGTATAAACTGTGTCGTTTCCCTGGACCATTGCGTAGTAATTCCCATCCACTTCATCGCCCAGCAGCAGGGTCACCGTCTGGTCCCCGTCCCCCTGGGCGGTGATGGTCCGCTGGCACGCCTCCAGCCCGTAGGAGGACAGGGCCTCCGGCTGGTCAATGGTCCGCACCGCCTCCAGCGCGGACAGGAGGCCGGCAGCCTCCTCCAGGGCGGTCCCGTCCACGGGGAAGTCCTCGTCCCCGTCCCAGGTCCAGTTCCCGTCCCCGTCTCGAGTGAAGGAGAGCTCCTCCCCCTCCTTGTCATAGGACAGCCGGGTGACCCCGGTCAGCCGGGACAGATAGGTGTGGCTGGCCGCCTCCCGGGACTGGTTCCAGGCCCGCAGAGCAAAATATCCAGCCAGGCACACCGCCACCAGGGCGGCCAGCACCGCCAGAGTTCTCATCTGCTTCTTCATCAGCGGCGCCTCCTTCGAATCCACGTCGCCAGCCCATAGAGCAATACGGCCAGGGGCAGCACCACCACAAACAGCAGGCTGATCACGCCGGACCCGGAAACAGTGTTAAAGGTCTCGGTCAGGCTCTTGGACGGGATGGAGATGGTGCCGCTCTGGTCCATATTGGCCGTAACCGCATTGAGGAACAGGGCTTCGTTTCCCATGCTGGGGTAATAGGTGAGAACCACCTCGTTGATCAGCGCGGAGGAAAAAGCAGTGAGGGTGCCCCCCTCCTCTCCCACCGTGGACACAGCCGCCAGGAGATACTGGCCCTGGATCTGCTCCTCGGCGGTGACGGCATAGGCTCCGTCGGAGGTGGTCAGCACCGCCTCCACCACCACATCCTCAGGCGGAGTATCTGCCTGCACCATTCCCCGGGCCTGAAGGAGCATAAACTGGGTGTCGCCGGTCAGGTCGCCCGCAATGGAGCTGCCGGAGGAGAACAGGGGACTCAGGTAGTAGTAGCTCTGCCCTCCCTGGACGCTGCGGTAATAGCTCTGCGGGTCGGCAATACAGCCCCGGGCCATCTCCAGGCCGGCCCGGGCCAGCAGGCTCTCCAGGTTGGGCAGCGCGCCGCCCTCCTCTCCCAGCAGAAGCAGCAGGTGCCCTCCGCCGGTGAGATAGTCCTCCAGCATCTGAACCTCCTCGGCAGCCAGGTCGGTGGCAGGGGCGTTGACCAGCACCAGGGAGGCGTCCTCGGGCACCGCTCCCTCTGTCAGCAGGGTCAGGGCCTCCACCGTTAGATTGGCCTTTTCCAGATCCTCGGAGAGCAGGGCGGGCAGGTCGGCCTCTCCGTGTCCCGACAGCGTATACACCGTCTCAGTATCATCGCTGGTGACATAGCTGACGGCAGAAGTGAGCTGTCCCTCGGCGTCAAAGGCGCTCTCATAGGAGTACCAATAGGTGTAGTCCATTTCATAGACGATGAGATCGGTGGAGGCCAGGGTGCGGGAACGGCCGGTTTCTTCACAGGAGACGATCAGACTGCCCGCCTGGGCGTCATACTGGGCGGCCTGGGCCGGGCTGGCCACCGGGTCCACCTGCGTCACCGTAATGTGGTCAGAGGGGGCCTGGTACAGCTCCAGAAAGCGGGTAATCCGCTCGTCCATGGTTCCCTCCTCGGCCAGCACCACGATCTCCACATCCTGCTCCAGTCCGGCCAGAAGGTCCCGGGAGGTATCGGAGATCTGGTAAATCCCGTTGTCGGTCAGGTCCAGCTCCCGGACCGAGGCGGGCAGCTGTCCCGCCATCAGGTTCAGGACGGCCACGAGGGCGACGGCCAGGACGGTGGCCGCCGCCAGGTAGCCCCGCCTGCCCCAAGCCTGTTTGTTCTGTTTCATGTCCCGTCCCCCTCTCAGGTCCAGCGGCGCTTCTGCAGCGTCTGAACGGTCAGAAAAAGGAATAATCCGGTCATGGACAGGTAAAGCACCAGTCCGCTCAGGTTCAGCACGCTGTAGTTGATGATATCGCTCAGAGGGGCCACAAAGGAGAAGCGGGCGGCCAGCTCTCCCAGCGCACCGGGCAGAAAGGCGGCGATGTCCTCCCACAGGTAGAGGATGAGCAGCCCGGCGAAGGTGCCCACGGCGGCAATCACCTGGCTCTCGGTGAGGGAGGAAAAGAACAGCCCCACCGAGGCAAAGACGCAGGCCAGCAGGAAGAACTCCAAAATGGCGGCGTAGTCAGAGAGCAGATGCGCCTCCCCATTCATGGCGATGATCAGGGGGCAGAAGCAGCTGATCAAAGCGGGCACCGCCAGAACGGTGACCACAGCCAGATACTTGCCCCACACCACCCCCCACAGGGTGACCGGACTGGTGAGCAGCAGCTGGTCCGCCCGGCTGCGCCGGTCCTCCGCCATGCTGCGCATGGTGAGCACCGGGACAGCCAGCAGCAGAATGACGGTCTGGCCGCTGATGGCGTAGGAATAGTGGGTGTAGCCTATACTCAGGTTGTTGGCCATGAAATAGATGCCGTTGAAGAACAGCAGCACTGCAATATACAGACATCCCACCATGGAGTGAAAGTAGGCGTCCACCTCACGCCGGTAAATCGCGGTCATGTTCCGCTCCCCCCTTCCTCTGCCTCTTCCTCTCCCTGCGCATCTCCTTCCCCGGTCAGGCGCAGGAATACCTCCTCCAGGCTGACTGTGCCGTAGTGCATATCCAGCAGCGGCAGGTCGGCTGCCGCGCAGGCCCGAAAGATGGCCTCCCGGGGATCGGTCCCCTGATCGGGCTCCAGCCGAAAGGCAGCCTGACCCTCCTCCCCCGCCAGGGGGATCACCCGTCCCGCGCCCGGAACTCCTTCCAGCAGGGCGGTCGCCCGGCTCCCGTCCCCCAGCAGCGTGACCAGCAGGGCGCCGGACCCGGACAGCATCCCGGTCAGCTGGGCGGGGGTGCCCTCGGCCACCTTTTTCCCATGATTGATGATCAGAACCCGGTCGCACACCTCCTGTACCTCAGAGAGGATGTGGGAGGAGAAGATCACCGTGTGCTCCCGGGCCAGCCGGCGGATCAGGGTTCGGATCTCCAAAATCTGCTTGGGGTCCAGCCCCACGGTCGGCTCGTCCAAAATCAGCAGCTTGGGCGCCCCCAGCATTGCCTGGGCCAGCCCCACCCGCTGCTTGAATCCCTTGGACAGGTGGGCGATCAGCCGGCCGGCCGCGTCATTCAAATCGGTCTGGTCCAGCACCCGGGCCACCTGTCCCTCCCGCTCTCCCTTGGCCACCTTTTTCAGGGCGGCACAGAAAAACAGATATTCCTCCACCGTCATATCCGGGTAGAGCGGCGGCTGCTCGGGCAGATATCCGATGGACCGCTTGGCCCGCTCCGGCTCCTCCACCACGCTGACTCCATCCACCAGCACCTGTCCCGATGTGGGCCCCAGATAGCCCGTCATCAAATTCATGGTGGTGGACTTGCCCGCCCCGTTGGGCCCCAGAAAGCCGTAGACCTGTCCTGGCTCCACTGTAAAGCTCAGATGGTCCACCGCGGGACGGCCCCCATACCGTTTCACCAGGTCGCGTACCTCGACCAAAGCGCACTCCCCCTTTGCCCCGGCCTTCCAAGTCCGCCTGGGCGAAATTCTTTTTTATCATACCGCCTGTATCTGAATCCTGACTGAAATGTTGTTGAACTGTTTGTAAACATCTGCTCCCTTGACTTTCCGGTTCCGGTGTGGTAGCATACAGAGGTGCCTGCCGCCGCCGGGCGGCGGGAAATCCGCGTTTGTCCTCCCATCGTTAGGCCTTTGAAGATGGGACGGCGGACGCGATTTTTGTTTGTGGAGGGATTTTACATGGCATGGGTACAACTGATTCTGGCCGGACTGCTGGAGGTGGCCTGGTCCGCTTTCCTCAAAATGTCCGAGGGCTTTTCCAAGCTTGGCTTCTCCGTGGCGGCTGTGGTGGGGATGGTGGCCAGCTTTTTGCTGCTGGCCCAGGCCACCAAGGTGCTCCCCCTGGGCACCGCCTATGGGATCTGGACAGGCATCGGCGCCCTGGGCGCCGTGGTGGTGGGCATCCTCCTGTTCCGGGAACCGGCCACCGTGCCCCGTCTCTTTTTCGCCGGGCTGCTGCTCATCGGCATTGTGGGGCTGAAGGTGACCTCGGGACACTGAGCCTCCCTTTGCCCTGTCCTTTTCGGCGGCTTTCTTCAAAACAGCGCTCCTGCCGGGGGGCGGGGCCGGAACAAGCTCCGGCCCCGCCCCTTCTGCGTGGTTGCTTATTTGGGGAGAATCCAGTATAATAAACTGTCAATACGTCAGACCGCCTGTGGGCGGCCGCGCCATAGGGGGCCTGCTTTATGCTGCTGAATATACTGGCCGTAGGAGATGTGGTAGGGGAGGGGGGGCAGGACATCCTGTCCCGCCGCCTGAAAGAGCTCCGGGATCAGACCGGGGCCCACTTTACGGTGGTCAACGGGGAGAACGCCTCCGGCGTGGGCATCACCCCCGCCCAGGCCCGCCGGATGCTGGAGGCCGGGGCCGACGTCATCACCCTGGGCAACCACACCTGGAACCGCATCCAGATCGGGGATTTTCTGGACAAGGAGGACCGCATTCTCCGCCCCTCCAACTACGCCGGGCGGGTGCCCGGCCGGGGCATGGGGGTTTACTCCTGCCAGGGACTGCGCTTGGCGGTGCTCAACCTGATGGGCCGTGTGGAGCTCAACCCCAATCTGGACAGCCCCTTCAAGGAGGCCAACCGCCTGCTGCGAAATGGAGCATACGACCTGGCCCTGGTGGACTTCCACGCCGAGGCCACCAGCGAGAAGGGGGGCATGGCCTGGTATCTGGACGGCCGGGTCCAGGCGGTGTGGGGCACCCACACCCATGTGCCCACCGCCGACTGCCAGATTCTGCCCAAGGGCACCGGGTTTGTCACCGACCTGGGAATGACCGGGCCCAGCCGCTCGGTGCTGGGCATACGCCCGGAGAACTCCATCAACCTGTTTCTGGGGGGGCTTCCCCGGCGGTATGAGGAGGCGGAGGGCCCCTGCAAGCTCAACGCCTGCCTGTTCGTCATCGACACCGAAAAAAAGAGGTGCGTGGAGGTCCGGCGGGCCGACATTCAGGAGTAAAGGGAGCGGAGGGGAATTCATGAAGAAATGGTACGATGAGGAGTACGAATTTGAAGTGGAGGTGACCGGCTTTCTCCGGGGGGACCGCACCGAGCGGTACTGCCGCAACGGCGAGGAGGTGGGGGACAGGTACACCTGCACCTATGGCTGTCCCGTCAACCAGGACGGCCAGGGCATCTGCTCCAAGACCATGATGATGCTCTTCCCCCTGATGGAGGCGGTGCGCAGCGGCGGCAGCCTGGAGAATGTGGGCGGCAGCGGCCGGTATGTAAAGGACATCGTCTGTCCCGACGGCTGCGTCTGCTTCCGGCTCACCGCCCGGCCCCTTGGGAATGAAAATTTCTTCAAGGGGAAATTTTTGGACTGATTCCGGCGTCTGCGGGGTGTGAGGGGGACGGGTTCCCTCGCGCCGCAGCAGCAGAAAGGCAGATCAATATGCTGAAGATCATCCACGGGGCTGACTTCCACTTGGACAGCCCCTTTTCCGGCCTGACGCCGGAGCGTGCCGCCCAGCGGCGGGGAGAGCAGCGGGCGCTGCTGGCCCGGCTGGCCCGGCTGGCCCGGGAGCGTCAGGCCGACCTGGTTCTCCTGTCCGGCGACCTGCTGGACTCGGAGCGCCTCTTTCGGGAGACCGCCCGGGCCCTCTCCCAGAGCCTGGAGGCCATCCCCTGCCCGGTGTTCCTGGCCCCGGGCAACCATGACTTTTATTCTCCCGCCTCCCCCTACGCCTCCCTGGACTGGCCGGACAACGTCCATATCTTCCGTTCAGGGGAGATGGAGGCCGTCTCCCTGCCCGGGCTGAACTGCACGGTGTACGGCCGTGCCTTCACCGCCCCCCGGCAGGAGGGTTCCCCCCTGGCCGGCTTCCGGGCGGAGGGGAAGGGGCTGCACCTGGGCTGTCTCCACGGAGACACCGCCTCCAACAGCACCTACGGCCCCATCACCCGGGAGGAGATCGCCGGGTGCGGCCTGGACTACCTGGCCCTGGGCCATATCCACCAGTACAGCGGCCTGCAGCGCAGCGGAGAGACCTTCTGGGCCTACCCCGGCTGTCCCGAGGGCCGGGGCTTTGACGAGCTGGAGGAGAAGGGGGTGCTGTACCTGGAGGCGGAACCGGGACACATATCCGCCCAGTTTGTCCCCCTGTGCCGCCGCCGGTATCAGATCCTGACAGCGGACCTCACCGGGGCGGCCGACCCGCTCTCCGCCATCCTGGCCGCCCTGCCGGAGGAGACGGGGGAGGATATCTTCCGCATTCTGCTCACCGGGGAGAGTGCGGCCCCCGATCTGTCCGCCCTGGAGCGGGCTTTGGCTTCCCGCTTCTACGGTTTGACCCTGATCGACCGCACCCGCCTGCCCCGGGACCTGTGGCAGCGCCGCGGGGAGGGCAATCTCACCGGCCTGTTCCTGGAGGAGATGTGGCAGCTGTGCCAAAAGGACCCGGAGGACCCGGTGAGCCAGCTGGCCGCCCGCTTCGGGCTGGCCGCCCTGGAGAATGGGGAGGACGCGGCCTTATGAAGATCAAACGCATGACCGCCACCTTCGGCTGCCTGGACCACGCCGTTCTGGAGCCGGGGGAGGGCTTCAATCTGATCCACGCCCCCAACGAGGGGGGCAAGTCCACCTGGTGCGCCTTCCTCAGGGCCATGCTCTACGGCATCGACACCCGGGACCGGGACCGGAAGGGCCATCTGGCCGACAAGAACCGCTACCAGCCCTGGTCGGGCGTCCCCATGGAGGGGGAGCTGGTGCTGGAGTGGCGGGGGCGGGACATCACCCTCCGCCGGGGTCCCAGGGGAAACACCCCCTTCGGGTCCTTCTCCGCCGTCTATACCGGGACGGAGGAGCCCGTCCCCGGCCTCACCGCCGACACCTGCGGCCAGACCCTGCTGGGGGTGGGCCGGGAGGTCTATGAGCGTTCCGCCTTCATCGGGGCGGGGGGCGACCTGTCCGTCACCGCCGCCCCTGAGCTGGAAAAGCGCATCGCCGCCCTGGTCTCCTCGGGGGAGGAGGATGTGTCCTTCTCCCAGGTTCAGGGGCGGCTGCAGGAGTGGCGCAACCGCCGGAAGGTCAACCGCAGCGTGGGCCTGATCCCCAAGCTGGAGGAGGCGCTGGGGCAGGTTCGGGAATCTCTGTCACAGCTGGAGGAGGTCACCGCCCAAATCGCCGCGCTGGAGGGAAACCGCGCCGCCCTGGAAGCGGAGAAGGCGGCCCTGACCGCCGAGCGGGAGCTGCACCGCCGTCTGGCGCAGAATGACCTGAACCGCCGGTACGCCCAGGCGGAGGAGGAGCTGGCCCAGGCCCAACGCCAGCTGACCGCACTGGAGGGGGAGGCCGCCAAAATGGGCGTGATCCCCGACCGGGAGCGGCTGAAGCGGGCCCAGGGAGAGCTTCAGTACCTGAAGGTGCTGGATGAGGAGATCAAGCGTGGGGAGAGCGCCCTGCGGGAGGCCGACGTGGCCTACGTCCAGGCACAGATTGCCGCCCAGGACGAGCGCTTTGCCGGGCTGTCCGGCGAGGAGGCCGCGGCAAAGGCGGCCGGGGAGGCAGCCGCCTGCCAGGCCGCCGCCGCGCGCGCCGCGAAATCGCGCAGGCGCTTCCCGCTGTTCCAGGGCGCGGGGCTGCTGCTGTTGGTCTGCCTGACAGTCCTGGATTTCGCCCTGAACCGGGGAATCGTCCTCTTTTTCTGGCTGGGCCTTGGGGCCTATGCCCTGATGGCGGCCTGCTCTGCGCTGGCCCTTCACCGCTCCAAGGAGGAGATGGCCCGGGCCGCCCGCATCCTGGCCCGCTACGGCGCGGACTCCCCGGAGGCGCTGACCGTCCAGGCCCAGGACTACCGCGCCCGCTGCCAGGCTGCGGAGGAGGCCGCCCTCCAGGCCAAAAACCTGCGGGGAACCCTCAACGACCGGAAGGCCCGGCGGGACAACAGCTGGAACGACCTTCTGCGCTTTGTCCAATCCTTTGCCCCTCAGGCCAGCGGCCTGTTCGGCTGCTCTGCCGCCCTGTCCCGGGCCCTGAGCCTGGACCACGAGCTGGCCGCCGCCCGGGAGCGCACAGAGGAGCGCCGCCGCCGCCGGGAGGACCTGGCCGCCCAGGGCGGCCGGGACAGCGAGGAGTCCGAGCCGCTTTGGGCGCCGGAGCGCGCACCCGCCGAGACTGAACGGGAGCTGGCCGCCGTCTCCGCCCGGCTGGAGCAGGCGACCGAGGCGCTAAACCAGGCCATGGGGCGGCAAAAGGCCATGGGAGACCCCGCCGCGCTGGCCGCCCGGCAGGAGGAGCTGGAGGGGGAGCTGGCCCGCCGGCAGCTGGAGTACGACGCCCTCACCGCCGCACAGGATGCCCTTCAGCGGGCCAACGCCCGGCTTCAGGAGCGCTTCTCCCCGGAGCTCAACCGGCTGGCCGGGTCCTACCTGGCCCGGCTCACCGGGGAGCGGTACACCTCCGTCACCCTAAACCGGGAGCTGGAGGGGGCGGCCGCCCGGGCGGAGGACGTGCTGCCCCGCAGCGTGCTCACCCTGTCCCGGGGCACCGCCGACCAGCTGTACCTGGCGGTGCGGCTGGCGGTGTGCCGGCTGTGCCTGCCGGAAAAGCCCCCCATTGTGCTGGACGACGCCCTGGCCGCCTTTGACGACAGGCGGATGGCCCTGGCCCTGGATCTGCTGCGGGAACTGGCCGGGGAGCAGCAGCTGCTGCTGTTTACCTGCCAGCGCCGGGAGGAGGAGGCCCTGGCAGGCGTCCCCAGCGTCACCCGGCTGACGCTTTAGGCCGCCGTTGCATTTTCCAGAAAAAGCGGGTATAATATCCGCCAGGCCCGTCTGGGGCGTTATACTAATTGACAAACCGCCGGCAGGCGGAGGAAGGAGGGACTACCCTTGTCCGAGTCCTTTGAAATCCAGCAGGAGCCGTCGGAAGTCCGCCGTCCCGGCGCTGGCCTGTTTGAGTGGCTCCAGATGATTCTGGGCTGTGTGGTGGTGGCCGTGCTCGTCTTTAACTGCCTGGCCCGGCTCACCCGGGTAGACGGACACTCCATGGACAACACTCTGCAGCACCAGGAGATGCTGCTGGTCTGGTCCCTGGGTTACCAGCCTGAGCAGGGGGACATTGTGGTGCTCAACAAGACCACCGCCGATCTGCCCGGCTGGGACGGCACCCGGGCCATTGTCAAGCGGGTGATCGCTGTGGGGGGCCAGACGGTGGACATCGACTATTCCACCGGCACCGTCTATGTGGACGGAGTCCCTCTTGACGAGCCCTACATCAAGGAAGAGATGTACCGCCCCGACCCCTACCTGCGGCCCGAGATGCAGCAGACTCACTGGGAGATCCCCGAGGGCTCCATCTTCGTCATGGGTGACAACCGGAACAACTCCACCGACAGCCGGGATGACCGGCTGGGGCCCATCGACACAGGCTATGTGCTGGGCAAGGTAGTGCTGGCTCTGTGGCCCCTGGACCGCTTTGGCCTAATGTAATGTCAACACCCCGGCGCCCATGGGCGTCGGGGTGTCCCGTTCTGCCTCGGGGACCTCAGGCATCCTCCGGCGGGTTCCAGAGCCGGAGCGGCCCGTTCGCCGGGGCTGCCGTTTTTGCTCCGGAGCCTGGCCCGCAGAAAAACTTCCCGCTGTCCCAGCCTCCGGCGCTGGAAGAAACCCCCTTGACAACGAAGCAGGAAATATGGTATCCTCTCATCGGTTAGCATTTGCTAACCTCAAGCCCTTTTCTTTTTTGTCAGCAGTTAGCTATAGCTAATCTTTGGTGGCAGCTGCTGCCTTTTCAACAGGAGGTTGCGCCATGTCCCCTCTCTATCAGCAATTCGAGCAAACCCTGGCCTGGCACTGCGCCCCCGCGCTGACGGGGATCAAGGCGGCCGATCTGATATCCTGGGCCTCGCCGGAGGAGGGCGGTCGGGAGCTGCTCTCCCACTACATCCGCCTGCTGGCTCCCCGGGGCATCCGGCTGTGGGTGCTGGGATTTCATCGCCGCCGCATGCTGCTGCTGGTATTTCGGCCCCAGCGGCTCTCCCGGTGGCTGGAGCAGCCCCAGGTATCCGCCATGCTGGCCCGGGCGGGCTATCCGGTGGGCCGGGGGACGGGAGCCCTGCTGAACTGCCTGCGCCGCCGGCTTCGGGAGGAGTCCTTCCCCCATGAGATCGGCCTCTTTTTGGGTTATCCCCCCGCCGACGTGGAGGGATTCCTCCGGGACGGAGGGCGAAGCTGCAAGCTGTGCGGTCCCTGGAAGGTATACGGCGACGTGGAGGAGGCCGCCCGGCGTTTTTCCGCGTTTCGCCGCTGCCGCAGCGCGCTGAACCAGCGGATGGCCCAGGGCCTCACCCTGGCCCAGGTGTTTCCGGCCGCCTGATTTGGATGCGGCCGCCCCCGGCGCGGATGTCCGTATTCCGGGCGGCGTTTGCAAATAGATTTCATCACACTGTAAGGAGGCTTTTCCATGAGCAAAATCGCTGTCATTTACTGGTCCATGACCGGAAACACTGAGGCCATGGCCCATGCCATTGCCGAGGGCGCCCAGGAGGCTGGCGCTCAAGCGGACATCATGCAGGTGTCCGAGATCACCCCGGACCAGGCTCTGACCTATCCCAAGCTGGCGCTGGGCTGCCCCGCCATGGGGGCCGAAGTGCTGGAGGAGGCCGAGTTTGAGCCCTTCTTCACCCAGATGGAGGGCCGGTTAACCGGGAAATCGGTGGCTCTGTTCGGCTCCTACGGCTGGGGAGACGGCCAGTGGATGCGGGACTGGGCCGAGCGCACCGACCGGGCTGGAGCCAGCGTCTACCAGGGGCAGGGGCTGATCCTCAACGAGACCCCCGATGACGCCGGACTGGCCCAGTGCAGGGAGTTTGGGGCCGGCTTTGCCAAGAGCTGATTTTTCTCTCCGGAGCGACGGGAGGAGGCGGACCGCAGTGCGGTCCGCCTCCTCCTGATTTCTCGCCTCTCCGTGCACCCTGTTCATGGCCCTGTCCGGCCAGCGGCAGCCACCAGCTGAATTTCCACCGGGGCGTCTCCGGGGAGGCTAGCCACTCCCACCGCGGCCCGGGCTCCCACGCCCGCCTCTCCCAGCTGATCATACAGCCAGCCGGAGGCCAGATCCCCCACCTTGGGGTGTGCGGTAAAGCCGGGAGCGGCGTTGACATAGACGGTGAGGGAGAGGATCTGAACGATGTGCTCTCTCTCCTCCAACAGGTTTCGGGCCGCAGTCAGGGCGTTGGCCGCGGCCTGAAGAACGGCCTGCCGGTAGTCCTCCAGGGGGCGGTCTGGGCTGACCTGACCGGTCTGGATCAAAATGCCGTCCTTCCGCGGGGTCATGCCGGCGGTGAAAATAAGATCGCCATATCGGACAGCGGGCCTGTAGTTTCCCTGGGGAATGGGGTTCTGGCTCATGGGAGGGGACCTCCTTTGTCTGTTGTTCAGGGCGCTCCGCCCTCTCTGCTCCCATGATACGCTAAAACAGGCGGCCCGTCCAGCCCGAAATCACGCCGCCGTCACACCAGCTGGTACAGCAGCCCCTGCCGGTGGGAGTACCACAGCAGCATTCCGTGGTCCCGGGCCGGGATGCGGGCCTGCAGGTCCCACTCGGGATAAAGCTTGACCACCTGGACCCTGTCTCCTGCGGCCAGCGCCAAAAAGGAGACATAGTCATCCTTCCGCATGGGGTGATTCCCGGTGATGTACCAGTCTGTCTCCACCGGCTCCACGGTCAGCTTCTCCTCTTCTCCGGCCTTTCGGGGCTCCAGGGCGGACAGCCTGCGCCCGCAGCAGGACACCTCCGCCTGTCCGGACGTAAAGGTCAGGCTGCCGCAGTCCGGACAGACAAAATAGCGCATTTTCTTCATATTTCCTCCTACCAATTCATTGGGGGACAGGTCTCCCTGGAGCATACGCCCCAGATCCACCCCCAGAATCTGAGACAGCCGGGGCAGGAAGGAGATGTCCGGGCACCCCAGACCGCGCTCCCATTTACTCACCGCCTTGTCCGTCACACCCAGGGCGCCGGCCAGCTGAAGCTGCGTCAGCCCCTGCTCCCGGCGCAGCCGCCGGATCAGGTCTCCAATTTTTTGGTGATTCATCCCGCCTCATCTCCTCCCGTTCAGTATACTCATCTTTTGGATTTAAGGCAAGAAACGCTCCGTAGAGTTTGACTGGAACGGAATTTTGCCGCTGGGAATACCCGCATTGGTTTCCGTTGCTTTTTTTCCCAAACTGTTGTAGACTATACTCACCATTTTCAGCCAGAAAGGGGCGTGCGCGTATGGATGACAAGGTAAAGGAACTGCTGGAGCGCATCCGGGACACCGCCGGGTCCGCCGCCGTGGCGGCCAACTCCACCGCCCGGGCCGCCGGACGAAAGGCGGGCCAGATGGTGGACGTGGCCAAGCTGAACGTACAGCTCTTCGACCTGAACGGGGAGTATGGCGAGATTCTGCGCCAGCTGGGGCAGGTTCTGTACGACACCCACCGGGGCAGGGAGGAGGACGGGGAGAAGATCTCCGCCCTTCTGGAGCGGGCTGACGAGCTCAACGGCCGGATCGACGAATTGAAGGAGCGGATCGCCGCTCTGCGCCAGACCAAGGCCTGTCCCGCCTGCGGAGCGGCCTGCGGCCGGGAGGACAGCTTCTGCCGCCGCTGCGGCGCCCCGCTGTAAGGAGGATTTTCATGGCGTACACAATCGAGCAGTACCGGGAGAGCGCCCAGGCCATCCAGGACCGGCTGGGAGGCTTTGTTCCCAGGGTGGCCATGATTCTGGGCTCCGGCCTGGGTTATTTGGGAGACGAGGTGGAGCAGCCCGTCGCCATCCCCTACCAGGAAATTCCCCACTTCAAGGCTTCCACCGCCCCGGGACACAAGGGCCGGCTGGTGTTCGGCGCGCTGGAGGGGCAGCCGGTGGCCGTCATGCAGGGGCGGATGCACCACTACGAGGGCTACTCCTACGAGGAGGTATCCTATGCCGTGCGGGTGCTGCGCCTGCTGGGCTGCCAGACTCTGATCGTCACCAACGCCGCCGGCTGCGTCAACACCGGCTGGCAGGCGGGCGATCTGATGCTCATCACCGACCAGATCAAGCTGTTCTCCGAGTCCCCCCTGCGGGGAGAGAACCTGCCCGACTTCGGCGTCCGCTTCCCAGACGCCTCCCATCTGTACACCCCCCGCCTTCAGGCGCTGGCCCGGGAGACGGCGGCCCAGCTGGGCATCTCTCTGCGGGAGGGGGTATACTTCTACTGCTACGGACCCCAGTATGAAACTCCCGCCGAGGTGCGGGCCGCCCGCATCCTGGGGGGCGACGCGGTGGGCATGTCCACCGCCCCCGAGGTTATTGTGGCCGGCCACTGCGGCATGGAGGTGCTGGGGCTGACTCTGCTGTCCAACATGGCGGCGGGCATCCTGGACCAGCCCCTCAGCGAGCAGGAGGTCCTGGACGCCGCCGAGGCAGCCCGGGAGAAGTTCTCCAGACTGGTGCGGGCCTGTCTGCGGAAGCTGTGAGATCCCTGTCGATTTTGAAAGGAGGTCCCGAGCATGATCACCCCCTTCAACCGTGCGGAGCTGTTAATCACCTATGACCTGAACCGCCTGAATCAGGCCCGGTATGCCCTGGAGGCGGAGGGCCTGGACTACCAGTACAGGACCAAGGACCTGGCCAGCCCCTCCATGCTGGAGGGACTGTTCGGCGGCAGCAGCCGGGGCCGCACCGGCACCTTCGCTATGAACAACGACGCCCGAGTGGAATATAAGCTCTATGTCCGCCGGGAGGAATTGGAGCAGGCTCTGGCCCTGCTGCGGGGAGTTAATTAAATGTCTGTTTTGTTTGAACACGTCACCGCCGTCACCATGGATGGGGAGCGGCGGGTACTGAAGGACGCCTGTGTGGCGGTGGAGGGGACTAAGATCGCCTCCGTGGGAACCGTTCGCCCCCAGGGGGAGTTCGTCCGGGTGGTGGACGGCGCGGGCAAGGTGCTGATGCCCGGCCTCATCAACGCCCACACCCACCTGCCCATGACCCTGATGCGGGGATACGGCGGGGGCTGCGACCTGCACACCTGGCTCAACGATTATATCTTCCCCGCCGAGGCCAGGCTGGACGACCGGGCGGTGGCCGCCGGCGCCGCCCTGGGGCTGGCGGAGATGATCGCCTCCGGCGTCACCTGCGTGGCCGACATGTACGACCACTGCGACGCCATCATCGAGCAGGTGGTCCAGTCCGGGCTGTCGGCCAACATTGCCCGGGGAATCACTCTGTTCACCGACGACTACTCCTTTGACACCTTCCCCGGCTGTGCGGAGGCCCGGGCCATCTTTGACAAATGGCACGGCTATGGGGACGGCCAGATTCTGGTGGACGCCTGCATCCACGGGGAGTACACCTCCCGTCCCGCTCTGTGGCGGGACATGGCTGACTTTGCCCGGGAGCGGGGGCTGGGGATGCACGTCCATGTGTCCGAGACCGCGTCCGAGCAGCAGGAGTGTCTGAAACGCTGGGGGCGGACCCCCATCCAAATCCTGGATGAGTACGGAGTTTGGGACTGCGGCCGCTCCCTGGCCGCCCACTGCGTCTACACCACGCCGGAGGACTGGGCCATCATGACGGAAAAGGGGATCTCCTGCGTCCACAACCCCTGGTCCAACCTGAAGCTGGGCTCCGGCATCGCCCCCATCCCCGCCATGCTTCAGGCGGGGGTCAACGTGGCCCTGGGCACCGACGGAATGTCCTCCCACAACAGCGCCGACCTGTTTGCCGACATCAAGCTGGCCGCCGCCCTTCACTGCGGGACGGCCCGGGACCCCATGGCGGTCACCGCCCTCCAGGCGCTGGAGATGGCCACCGTCAGCGGGGCAAAAGCCCTGGGGCGGAACACCGGAGCCATCGTCCCCGGACTGGACGCCGACCTGATTCTGGTGGACTTCTCCGCCCCCAACCTGATTCCCTGCCACGACCCGGTGGAAAACCTGGTCTTTGCCGCTCACGGCTCCAATGTGGTGATGAATATGGCCCGCGGCCGCGTCATATATGAGAATGGGACCTTTTTCACCCTGGACCTGGACCGCATCCGGTTTGAGGTGGAGCATTACGCCCTGCCCCTGGTCTTTGGGACAGAGGCGCCCCAGTGCTGATGGAGGCCGGAGCGCACCGTTCCGCCCCTTCCGCCGTCCATCCGAACAACAAGGAGGCTGTCTATGGCCCGGCGTGAATCCACTCCCCGCCGTCTGGGGGACCAAAAACAGAATACCTTTTTCGGCGGCGCCGCCGTTCTGGCAGCCGGAATTCTGATTGTCAAGCTGATCGGCATGTTCTACAAAATCCCGCTGACCAACATCATCGGGGAGCAGGGCAACGCCGACTTCAACAACGCCTATTATATCTACGCCGTCCTGCTGACCATCTCCACCGCCGGCCTGCCGGTGGCGGTGTCCAAGCTGGTCAGCGAGGCCAGCGCATTGGGCCGCTGCAACCAGATGCGCCGCACCTTCCGCCTGTCCCTGATCTTATTCCTGACCCTGGGCGTCGTCTCTTTCCTGGTCATGTTCTTCCGGGCCGACCTGCTGGCCGGTCTGATGAACGATGACAAGGCGGCCGCCGGCATCCGGGCTCTGGCTCCGGCGGTCATCTGTGTAGGCTGCCTGTCCGCTCTGCGGGGCTACTCCCAGGGACTGGGCAATATGACCCCCACTTCCATTTCCCAGATCATCGAGGCTTTGTGCAAGCTGGTCATCGGCCTGGCGCTGGCCTACTGGCTGATCTCCGCCGGCCAGCCCCCCGAGGTGGCCGCCGCCGGCGCCATCACCGGCGTGACGGTGGGCACAATGGTGGCCCTGGCCTATATGGTGCTCAACCACACCTTCCGTTCGGTCGGCGCCCCCCGCCTCTCCCGGGATGTACCGGACAGCGCCGGAACCATTTTAAAGGACATCCTGCGCATCGCCGTCCCCATCACCCTCAGCTCCTCCATGGTGGGCATCGTCACGGTCATTGACTCCTCCCTGGTTCAGGGGCAGATCCAAAAGGCCCTCCTGGAAAATCCGGACAGCTGGTCCCTCTATCAGGGAATCGTGGACTTCGCCCCGCTGGAGCAGGCCATCGAGGCCTGGAAGGCCGCCCTGGATTCCGGCGCGGCCGCCGATATGGCCGCCCTGTCCCAGCAGCTGGCGCTGGAGACTCCTCCGGAGACCGCGGTTGCCCTCAACGAGGCGGTCCAGTCCGTCAGCCGCACCCTGTACGGCAACTACTCCGGAGCTCTGAACATCTACAACCTGCCCTCCTCCCTGATGGCCGCTGTCACTGCCGCCGTCATTCCCGCTGTCTCCGGCGCGCTGGCCCGGCGTGACCGCCGGGGAGCGGCCCGGATATCGGGTTCCGCCCTGCGGATCTCCGCCCTGGCCGCCTTCCCCATGGGGGTGGGCCTGTTCGTTCTGGGCACTCCCATCATGCGCCTGCTGTTCACCAACCTGAACGCCGATCTGGCCGGCCCCCTGCTGTCCACCCTGGGGCTGTCTGTGGTCTTTGTGTGCATGATGCTGGTATGCAACTCCATCCTTCAGGCCCATGGCTTTGTCAGCCTGCCCGTCATTGTGATGGTGCTGGGCGGCCTGCTGAAGATCTTCACCAACTACAATCTGGTGGTGCGGCCCGATGTGGGCATCTATGGAGCCCCCACGGGCAATATCCTGTGCTTTGCCCTGTGTCTGCTTCTGGACCTGATTATCATGGCCCGGGTCATCCCCCGCCGTCCACGGTATCTGTCCATTTTCCTCAAGCCGCTGATCGCCTCCGCCCTGATGGGGGGCGCCGCCTGGGCGGTGTATGGCCTGCTCTCCCGGGTGCTGGCCTCCGTCCCGGAGGGGGCGACCGAGGCCGTCCTCAGCTGGCGGGGCAACGCCGCCGCCACGCTGGTCGCCATCGCCGTTGCCGTGGCGGTCTATGGGGCCATGGTGGTGGCCCTGCGCGCCCTCTCCCGGGAGGATCTGTCTCTCATGCCAAAGGGGGATAAAATCGCCCGCCTGCTCCGGCTGTAAGCTGAGCTGATGTATTTTTCTGCGCCCGGGTGGAAATATAGAAAAATATCTTGATAAGGAAGCGAAATTGTGGTAAATTTTCAATATAAAGACCGCTATGATATAAATGACCTGCTGTCCATCATGGCCCTTCTGCGCTCCCCCGGCGGCTGCCCCTGGGACCGGGCCCAGACCCACCAGTCCATCCGCCGCAACATGCTGGAGGAGGCCTATGAGGCGGCCGAGGCCATTGATCAGCAGGACCCGGTCCACCTGAAGGAGGAATTGGGGGACGTTTTGCTCCAGGTGGTGTTTCATGCCCGCATGGCCCAGGAGGCCGGTCAATTCAGCTTTGACGATGTGGTTGACGGCGTATGCCAAAAGCTGGTATTCCGTCACCCTCATGTGTTCGGCGCTTCGGAAGCGGAGGACCCGGACGGGGCCCTCACCTCCTGGGAGGCCCAAAAGCGGGCGGAAAAGGGCCAAAAGACCGCCGCCGACACCCTGGACGGAGTGGCCCGTTCCCTCCCCGCCCTGATTCGGGCCGAAAAGCTTCAGGACAAGGCCCGCAAGGCGGGTTTCGACTGGGACTCCGCCGGCCCAGCTCTGGACAAGCTGTCTGAGGAGACGGAGGAGCTGCGTGCCGCCGTCCGGGACGGAACCAACCCGGAGGAGGAGCTGGGCGATCTGCTCTTCGCCGCAGTGAAGGCGGGGCGCTTTCTGGGGCTGGACAGCGAGCAGGCCCTCCACGCCGCCTGCGAAAAATTTATTCGCCGCTTCCGCCGGGTGGAGGAGCTGTCGGACAAGCCCCTGCCCCAGCAGGACGTCTCCGCTCTGGAGGCCCTGTGGCGCCGGGCCAAGGCGGAGGAGGTCCCCTCTGCGACTTAAAATCCCCTCCGGGCGGATTTAAGTATATCATCGGCACGCCCCCGGGCGCTGTCACATTTCACAGGAGGAAAACGACCATGAACAAGACTGAACTCATTGCCGCTGTCGCCGAAAAAGCCGAGCTGTCCAGAAAGGACGCCGAGGCTGCTGTGTCCGCCGTGATCGACGCCATCACCGCCGCCCTGAGCCAGGAGGAGAAGGTACAGCTGGTTGGCTTTGGCTCTTTTGAGGTCAAGACCCGCGCCGAGCGGGTGGGCCGCAATCCCAAGACCAAGGAGACCATTCAGATCCCGGCTTCCAAGACCCCTGTATTCAAAGCCGGCAAGGCATTGAAGGACGCCGTCTCCCAGTGATTCCGCAACCTCAAGATACGGGGGTGCTGCCGTGCAGCGCCCCCGCTGTTTTCAGCGGGCCGGCAAAGCGGTCCGTATGCCCAAAAGGAGTGTACTGATGCGACTGGATAAATGGCTAAAGGTTTCCCGCCTGATCAAGCGCCGGACGGTGGCCAACGAGGCCTGCGACAACGCCCGGGTCACCGCCAACGGAAGGCCCGTCAAGGCCAGCTACGACGTCAAGCCCGGGGATGTGCTGGAGCTGAGTCTGGGGACCCGCACTGTCAAGGTGGAAGTGCTGGCGGTGGCTGACAGCGTGGGCAAGAACGACGCCGCCGCGCTGTACCGGGAAATTCTGTGAATCCCGAAGAAGGGAGGGGCCTTGTGTATACACCTATTTCCCGTGCTCTGTCCGGCATCCTCTGCGGCATCCTTTTTGCCGGCCTGTCAGGCTGCGCGTCATCCCCCCGGGAATCATCGCTCCAGACTGTCGCCATGGATACTTTCATGACTCTGACCGTCTGGAGCGAACGGGAGGAGGATGCGCAGGATGCTCTGTCCCAGGCCTCGGCCCTGATTCAGGAGCTGGACGGCCAGCTGTCCGCCGCCCGGGAAGGCAGCCAAATCTACAATCTGAACCACGCCGATGGTGACTGGACCGAGGTGGGGGAGGACGCCGCCCGGCTTCTGGAGGGCGCCGCGGAGCTCAGCCGCCTTACCGGCGGCGCCCTGGATGTTACCGCTTACCCGGCGGTCCAGGCCTGGGGCTTCATCTCCGGGGACTACCGGGTGCCGGACAGCGGAGAGCTGGAGGAGCTGGCTGGTCTGATTGATTACACCCGTCTGGAGGTGGAGGGGACCCGCGCCCGCCTGCCCAAGGAGATGGAGGTTGAACTGGGGGCGGTGGCCAAGGGCTATGCCGGGGACCGTCTGGCTGCTCTGACAGAGGAGCTGGGCATCACCTCCGCCCTCTTTGACCTGGGGCAGAGCAGCATCCAGGCCGTGGGCTCCAAGCCCGACGGCTCCCCCTGGCGCATCGGCCTCCAGGACCCCGCCGGAAGCGGCTACCTGGGGGTTTTGGAGGTATCCGACTCGGCGGTGGGTACCTCGGGGGGGTACCAGCGGTACTTCGAGGCGGATGGGGAAACCTATTGGCATATCCTGGACCCGGACACCGCCGCCCCCGCCCGCAGCGGGCTGGCCGGCGTGACGGTGGTCAGCCCCTCCGGCCTGACCTGCGACGGTCTGTCCACCGCCCTGTTTGTCCTGGGCCTGGAGATGGGGACCCAGCTGTGGCGGGACCATCCGGAGCTGGAATTTGAGGCCGTCTTTATTTCGGAGGACGGCTCCATCGCCATCACAGAGGGGCTGGAGGAATCCTTCACGCTGGCCCAGGGCTATGAGGATCGGGAGGTGACCATTTTGTCATGAAAGGCAGCACCAAACTGCTGTTGTTCCTGCTGATCCTGGCCGTCGGGGCATCGGCCGTCTCGGTGCTGATCCGCCGTCAGCCTCCGAAAGACCCGGTAGCCCGGATTCTGCTGGACGGCGAGCTGCTGGAGGAAATTGATTTGGACCGGGTGGGAGCCTCCTATTCCTTTACCGTGGAGAACGGCTCCGGCGGCTCCAATACCATTCAGGTGGAGCGGGGCCGTATCCGGGTCAGCCATGCGGACTGCCCTGACCAGGTATGTGTGGAGCAGGGCTGGATCTCTGACGGAACGGTCCCCATTGTCTGCCTGCCTCACGGCCTGATCATCGAGATCACTGGGGGAGGGGAGGACCTTGACGCGGCCACCGGCTGAAGGCGCCAGACGGATCACACTGCTGGCCCTGCTCACCGCCATCGCCTTGACTATCTTTCTGGTGGAGGCTCAGCTCCCCGTTCTGATCCCCATTCCCGGGGTCAAGCTGGGCCTGGCCAACATTGTAACCGTCTACGCCATGTTTGTTTTGGGGCCCTTCGACGCCCTCCTTATTTTGTGCGCCCGGGTGTTTCTTGGCGCAGTGTTCTCCGGCCAGATGATGACGCTGCTGTTCAGTGCGGGGGGCGGCCTTCTGTCCTGGCTGGTTCTGCTGCTGCTGCGCCGTCTGCTCACCCCGGGACAAATCTGGCTGGGCAGCTCTGTCGCCGCGGTGTTCCACAATCTGGGACAGTTTCTGGTGGCCGCTGCCGTGCTGCGGAGCTGGGCCGTTATGGCCTGGCTGCCCTATCTGCTGGCGGCCGGCGCGGCCGCCGGGCTGTTCACAGGGCTGTGCGCTCAATTTCTCATTGCGCGGCTGGCCCGCCGCTGACTTCTCCTTCCTCCGCACAGCGCCGCCGGCAGGACCGGCGGTATTTTTATGCGCCGAGCGTTATAAAGATTTTTCTTACGAAACAAGAAAAAATGTGGTAAAATAGAGAAAAAAGCTTTCAGCAGGAGGAAGATGCAGCCATGTATCAGATCGGAACCTACCTGGTCAAAACCGGACACGGCGTCTGCCGCATTGACGGCATCCAGTCCATGGCCATCCCCCACTCCCATGAGACAGCTCTTTACTACCGCATGACTCCTCTGGAGGAACAGCGGACCACGCTCTACGTTCCGGCAGAGGGGGCCCAGGAAGAGCTGAGGGCAGTCCTCACTTCCGACCAGGCCTGGCAGCTGATCCGCAGCCTGCCCACCCTCCAGGCGCTCTCCGGCGCAAATGACAAGGCGCGCGGCTTGATTTACAAGCAGGCCCTGAAGGACCGTGACCCGGAGCTGCTGGCCAGCATGGTCAAGGACCTGTACGACCGCCGCCGGCAGCGGCAGGCCCAGGGAAAGCGGATCTCCGCCTCTGACGAGCGGATGTTCAAGCAGTCTGAGGGGCTGCTGTTCTCCGAGCTGGCCTTTGCCCTGGGGCGCAAAAAGGAGGACA
Organism: uncultured Clostridium sp.; assembly: GCA_904420465.1. Lineage (GTDB taxonomy): Bacteria > Bacillota > Clostridia > Oscillospirales > Oscillospiraceae > Lawsonibacter. The sequence continues at coordinate 19,528 of CAJFVL010000008.1, read as the reverse complement.
TTCCCGCTCTCATCTCTGAGCTGCTTCAGGCGGGCAGTGCCCTGGCCTGACAAAGGCAAAGGATGTGCGGGCAAGGCCCGGCGGCTGGTTTTAAACCAGCCGCCGGGCCTTGCCCCTTTCTTTATGCGCTGGGGCCGCTCCACAGAACCTCTCCACGCCATCCGCTCTCGTTTACTGCCGCGTCCAGCAGCGGCCGGGTATAGGCCGCCCCTCCCACCCGAAAGATGGCGCTGACTGTGATGGCCCGCTCCGCCGGATAGGCCAGCTCCAATTCTCCGGTGTAGATTGTACTCCCCGCCTCACAGACCATCTCCACCGGATACGCCGTTCCCCGGTCGCTCACCACCTGCAGCTCTACCTCCATACCTTCCACCTGCTGGGCGGCAGTGAGGACAAATGTGCAACGGATCCCGCCCGCATCTGCCTGCACCTCAGGGTCAAATCGGAAATCGGCCACCAGCGGCCGATCCCAGTTCAGATCACCATCAGCCTCCAACTGGCTGATCCGCAGCTCCAGCTGGGTCAGCCGGTCGCTGAGCTCCCCGGTTTCCCGTCCGAAGGAGAGGACCAGGGCGGCAATACCCAGCAGCAGGGCGAGGGTGGAGAGGGCGGGAATCAGCCGCCGCCCCCTCTCTTTTCCGCCGCCGGCGGGCCCCGGGGTGGGTTCTCCGGCCTCCGCCCCGCCGTCTGAAAGCTCCGGCACCGGCCCCTCCACCTGAAGCAGCTCGTTCAGGCTCACGTCAAACAGCCTGGCCATGGCGACAAGCTTGTCCACCTCGGGCACTGCTCCGTCCATCTCCCAGCGGGAGACCGCCTGCCGGGAGACGCCCAGCTTCTCCCCCAGGGCCTCCTGGGACAGGCCATGTCCCTTCCGCAGCTCCTGAATCCTCTGGCCCAACGTCATAGTTTCACATCCTTTCTTATGCTTTTCTCTGGTTACGGCAGGCGTATCGCCAGGGCCTCTGGGATCAGAGCTTCGGGCTCTATGTCCTGATAGCCCAACACACTCAGCTCCTGTATGATCCCTTGTTCTCCTTGTCCTTCAACGGCCCAAATCATTTGTCGGGCTGCCAGCCCCGTGCCTTTCTGAGTAAAGACCGCAGTTGCTCTGAGAAAAGTACCGTCATAATCAGGCTGTGTGAAGCTGGCACGGTATGAATCGCCCTGGTGGGATACTGTTCCACGAAAACTGTCTCCATCGGGGGAACTGAAATGGACAGCCGTCAAGTCCCACCCGTCCATTTCTTCCACTGGTGTCAGATCCAACTCAACCTGCAGAGGCTGATCAGCCTCCTCTGGACGAAACCCCATCTGGATTTCTTCTATCCGGTATTCTACTGCCTGAAAAAGTCTGACATGATACGCTCCATAGTCAGCGTCCATCATGGATAAACCCCTGGCTAACGTCCGGTTCTGACTCCACAGAGCAGATAATCCCACCGCCAATCCCAGACAAACAGCGGTAAGCAGCCATAGCCAGCGACGCGTCAGCTTGTCGCCTTTGGTACTAGCCTGTGGTTCCTCATTTCCAACAAGCTGCCCCAATGAGACTTGAAACAGCTTGGCCATGGCGATGAGCTTGTCCACCTCGGGCACCGCTCCGTCCATCTCCCAGCGGGAGACCGCCTGCCGGGACACCCCAAGCTTCTCTCCCAGGGCCTCCTGGGACAAACCATACTGCTTCCGCAGCTTCTGAATCCTCTGGCCCAGCGTCATGGGCGTCACTCCTTCCCTCTTTTCTGCCTTCAGCATAGCAAAAGGGATGGGCGGCGGCTACCACCCATCCCTTCCAGCCTGTCAACCCACGGTTGCGCCCCCTGATTCTTCCTCCTGCTCCTCTGACAGCCGTATAGCCACCCCCGACCGGGGGGGAACTGTGATCCGGAGCTGATCCTCCTCCCGCTCCACATGGGCACGGCCCAGCAAGGGAACGGGAACCCGCTCCGTTTCCAGGTCAAAGGAGGCGGGCTCCTCCCCGGCGTTGCAGGCGCACAGGACGGTCTCCTCCCTATCCTCCCGCAGAAAGGCCAGCAGAGGCCCGCGGCCCCATACATAGCGAATGGTTCCCCGGCGCAGAGAGGTGTGCTCCTTCCGCAGCCGGCCCAGCGCCCGGAACCAGTCGATCAGCTCCCGGTCCTCATGGCCCCAGGGGTATGTCTGGCGGTTGAAGGGGTCCTCGAACCCCTCCATTCCCGCCTCATCTCCGTAGTACACCGTGGGGGAGCCGGGGAAGCAGAACAGCAGCAGAGCAGCCGCCCGCAGCAGGTCCTTGCCCCGGCGGCGCTGCCGGGGGGAGAGCCGGAAATGGGCCCGCCACTCCTTGGACTGTTCCCGGTACTCGCCTCCCGCCCCCAGCAGGGTGAGTATCCGCGGCGTGTCATGGGTGCCCAGAGCGTTCATGGCCGAGTAAAAGGCAAAGGGGGGATAGTTCTCCCGGATGGCCTCCATGCTCCTGACAAAATGCTCCCCTCCGCCGCCAAGGAAAAAAGAGAGAATAGCGCCGCGCAGGGGGTAGTTCATCAGGCCGTCACAGTGACCCCCCAGGATGTGCTTGCGCCGCACCCCATAGGCCACCTTGTTGGAGCCGTCCTCCCACACCTCGCCGATGACCACCGCCTCCGGCTTCTCCTCCCGGGCGGCCTGGTGGATGCCCTGAACAAAGTCATCGGGCAGCTCGTCGGCCACGTCCAGCCGCCAGCCGTCCGCTCCCGCCCGCAGCCACCGGCGGACCACCGAGTCCTTTCCCCCGAAGATAAACTCCCGGTAGGAGGGGCAGCCCTCGTTGACGGCGGGGAGGGAGTAGATCCCCCACCAGCTCTCGTACTTTTTGGGCCACTGGATGAAGTTGAACCAGGGGCGGTAGGGGGAGTCCCAGCTCTGGCTGGCCCCCAGGTCCGAATAAAAGCCGTCCCCGTTGAAGTAGCGGCTGACGTAGCCGGTGTGGTTGAACACTCCGTCCAGCATCACCCGCATGCCCCGACGGTGGGCCTCGTCGCACAGACGGGAGAAGTCGGCGTTGGTGCCCAGCATGGGGTCGATCTTGTCATAGTCGGCGGTGCCGTAGCGGTGGTTCTCCGCCGCCTCGAAGATGGGGTTGAAGTAGATGGTCTCTACCCCCAGCTCCTTCAGGTCGTCCAGCTTTTCGATGACCCCCCGCAGGTCGCCGCCGAAAAAGTCCCGGTTGCGCACCTCGCCCCGGTGGTCGGGCCGCCACTCAGGCAGCTCCTCCCAGCTCTCATGGACCCACCGTCCGCCCACCATGCCGGCGGGGTTGGGAATCCGGCTGCGCAGAAAACGGTCGGGAAAGATCTGGTAGGTCATCCCCTCCCCAAACCAGGCGGGGACCTTCTCAGAGCCGTCATAGACGGTAAGCTGGTAGGGGCCCAGCTCCTGCCTTCGGCCGTCCAGTCCCTCCAGCACAAAGGAGTACCACACCAATCCCACATAGTCCCCGGTGTCCAGCCCGGCCCGGAACAGGTCCGTCCCCAGCTCCGCGCCAGCCCAGGTCATGGGGAGCTCCCGGGTCTCCTCCCAGGCCTCAAATTGGGCGGTCATCCGCGCCCAGGAGAAGCCCAGGCTGCGGCCGGGCCGCAGGGTCAGCTCCACCCGCGTCCCAGAGGGGACCGCCCCGTAGGGGCTTTTATAGCGCAGGTCACGGGAGTTGTAAATTGGCTGATTGGTCATGGAATCACCTTGATATCAGAGTAAGGAGCGGAGAGTGGAGAGCAAAGGCTGTATCTGCGCTTTTTACTCTTCACTCTTCATACTCAATAGTGGTAGCTGCCTCCGCCGATAAATTCCCGCAGCAGAGAATCCCGGGACACCAGCTCCGGGTCAATGGGCTCAAAATATTGGAAGGCGCCAATCAGCTCCAGCAGCTCGTCGTGGCGGACATTGTCCTCGGGGACGGCCTGGAGCAGGGGAACGGCGTAATTCCGCATCACCGACACCTCATAGGGCAGAGAGGAGTCGAAGATAATATCCGCCCGGTTCTTATAGGGAGAGATGTAAAGCTTTTCTCCCCGGCGCACGTTGGCCCACATCTCCAGGGTCTCGGCCACTCCGGTCCCCCGGAAGTTGTAATCCCGCACCGCCCGGCGGGTCAGACGCATCCAGGTGCCCTTGAAGCGGAGAATCGCCCCTTCGTTCACATTGGAGCGGGCGGAGATGTAGAGCTTGGCGGCCTCCGGATGCCGGCCGGCGATGTCGTCGTTCAGGGCGTGGATGCCCTCGAAGATGGCGATTTCGTTCTTCTCCAGCTTCAGGGGAGTGCCCAGCGAGTCGTTGCGCATCTGGCGGGCGAATTCAAACCGGGGGATGACGATCTCCTCTCCCCGGGCCAGGGCCTTAAAGTGCTGGTCCAGCAGATCCATATCCAGGCACAGGGGGGACTCGTAGTCAATGTCCCCCTCCGGAGTGCGGGGCGCCGTCCTGCGGTTGAGGGTCTTGAAGTAGTTGTCCAGGGCCACCGCGTGGGAGTTGACCCCTCTGCGCCGCAGCTCGTCGGCAATTTTCATCGCCGTGGTGGTCTTGCCCGAGCCGGAGGGGCCGGACAGCAGCACAATGGGACTCCGCTCCAGATTGCCCAGAATTCTGTCCGCCGCCAGCGAGACCCGCTGGGCATAGCTCTGATCGCACTCAGCCAGAAATTCCGTCACATCAGTCTGAATGCGCTTGTTGATCTCCTGCAGTTGGTAAGCCATAACATACTCCTTTCACAAGCCGCGGGCGGACTGCCCCCGGCCTTCACCCGCCCTGGGACGCTCTTCCCCGGTAAAAGGCCCCGATCTCCTCTTTCTGGGCGAGGACCTTGTCCAGCATATTCAGATAATCGTGGGGATATTTGGGGTTGGGGAGGCGCCGGATGATCCCGCTCTCCCGATCCACCAGCTTGGTCACCCCGCCGCCCCCGACGGATACCACCGTCTGCAGCTCCTCCATCATCACAATGTTGTAGAGGCTCTCCGTCCCCGGCCGGGCCCAGCCCACATTTTCCAGTGCGCCCGACATGTATTTCTGCCGGTACAGGTAGTAGGGGGCGTACCCCGTCCCCCGCAGACGTTCCCGGGAAAAGTCCAGCATCCGGGCGGTCTCCTCCCCCGCGGGAAGTACGCTCCCGCCCCCTTGGTCCCCCTCCATCAGTCGGGAGCCCTTTTTCAGCGCCAGGGTGTGAACGGTGATATTCTCCGGCCCCAGAGCCAGCACCCCCTCCAGAGAGCGGCGGAAGCCTTCCTCGCTGTCCCGGGGCAGTCCGGCGATCAGATCCATGTTGATACAGGCAAACCCAACCTGGCGGGCCAGGGCATAGGCCTCCAGAATATCCCGGGCGGAGTGCCGCCGGCCGATGGCCGCCAGCACCCGGTCCTCCAGTGTCTGGGGATTGATGGAGATGCGGCCGATCCCCTGGTCCCGCAGCACCTCCAGCTTCTCCCGTGTGATGGTGTCGGGCCGCCCGGCCTCCACCGTATATTCTACGCACGCATCCAGAGGAAGATGTGTCCGGGCGGCTGTCAGCAGCACCTCCAGCTGTCCGGCGGACAGGGTGGTGGGGGTTCCTCCCCCCACATAGAGGGTACGAACGGACTGCCCTGCCTCCCGCAGGGTCCGGCCGGTCCGCTCCAGCTCCCGGAGAAGTCCCTCCAAATAGGGGGCCAGCAGCTTCATTGTCCGGCCCACATCAGCAGAGACAAAGGAGCAGTAGGCGCAGCGGCTGGGGCAGAAGGGGACGCCGATGTAGAGGGACACCTGCCCTTCTCCCAGCATGCTGTCCGCCGCCAGGCTGGCCCGGGCGCAGTCCACCGCCAGTCCGGCCCGGGCAGGGGAGACCCGGTACTCCTCCTCCAGCTCCCGCCGGGCCTCCCCGGGCGAGGCTCCCGCAGCCATGCTGCGGGTGGGCAGCTTCACCGGACGCACCCCCGTGAGGGCCCCCCAGGGGGGCTCGAAGCCAAGCAGGTTCGTGCCCGCCCGGTAGAAGGCCATTTTCAGAGCATGCTGGACGGTGTGGTACACCTTTTCCGGCGCCTCGTCCAGCGCGGCGGCCGGAAAGGCGTCTGTTCCATCCGCCTGCCGCCCGTCCCAGCGGACCCGGGCGGTGATGCAGGCGGCCTGCCCGCCGCAGGAGAGCTGAAACATCGCCTGATTCTCCTCCCCTCCGGGGGATTCCTGCGGGTACTCCGGCCGCTCCCCGGGAAAGAGGGTGAGCATCATCTGCTCTGCCGCATAGTGGTAGCGCTCGGGCTGCCAGAATTCACTTTGCTGAAAATAGAGCTTCATGGGTCACCTCTCCCGCCATCCCAGCGGCCTGGTTCGTTTTCACGGGCACCGGACTACGGCTGCCGCTCCCGGGTCTCGCTGCGGCCCATCAGATAGTCCAGGCTTACATCAAAAAAGTCCGCCAGGGCACACAGCTTGGGCACATCCGGAAAACCGCGCCCCTGCTCATAGCACCGATACCCTGCATCCGAGAGCTTCAAATAGAGGGCTATGTCATGCTGCTTCAAATCGCGCTCGATTCGAAGCAGCTTTAAGCGTTTTGAAAATTTCTCCATGGGCGTCCCTTTCCCTTGGTTTGTGTGGCAGTTTAATTTATACTTGTATCAGTTAAACCAACCATCGAGGTGTTTGCTATGGGTTCCCTGCTAAAAACGATTTTCCTGGACAACCCGGAGGCTGTCCCCACCAGTACTGCCTGGGCATCCGGGAATACAGCCAGATGCCTCAGGTCCTGGGGGCGCAGATGGAGGAACTCCGGGCGGCCATGGGCCAGGAGTGGTACGTCCGGTTCGAGGATGAGCTGAACCGGGTATGGCGCATGGAGAATTGGGCCCACTCCCTCAGGGCCTCCAGCTGCGCCGGGACCTGCTGGAGGCCCTGAGGGGGGACCTGTGACAAACCTAGTGGGCCATAGCCTCCCGCAGGAAGGGGTTGTATTTCCGCTCCTGCTCCAGAGTGGAGGTCATGTCGTGGCCGGGGCAGACGCTGTAGTCCCCCTCCAGCTGTCCCAGCCGCTTGAGAGAGACCATGATCTGGTCATAGCTGCCCCCCCGCAGGTCGGTGCGGCCGCAGGAGCCGCAGAACAGGGTATCCCCGGTGAAGAGCACATCCCCCACCTTCAGGGTGACCGAGCCGGGGGAGTGGCCCGGAGTCTCCATCACCTGGATGGTCAGGGAGCCCAGGGTGAGAGTATCCCCCTCCTTGTAGTAGTTCAGGTCCTTCACCTGTCCGGCCAGCGGGAAAAGCTGGGAGCCCGCCCCGTTGGCATCCGCCCGGTGGATATACACCCTGGCATCCGGGAAGCGCTCCTTCAGCCCGGGAACCCCGGTGGTGTGGTCGTAGTGGCCGTGGGTGAGGAGGATGTACTCCACCTCCACCTTGTCCCCCTGGAGCACATTGGCGATCTCCGCCGCCTCATCCCCCGGGTCGATCACGGCGGCCTTGCCCATCTCCTCATCCTCCAGAATATAGCAGTTGGTGCCGATGGCGCCCACCTGCATCATTTTTACCTTCATTGAAATCTACCCCCGTTTTTTAGATAGGAGTTATGAGATAGGAGATAAGCGCAGAAACGGGAAAATATCTCCTATCTCCTCACTCCTATCTCATAATTCAAATAAGATGGTGACCGGCCCGTCATTCACCGAGGCCACCTGCATGTCCGCCCCAAACTCCCCGTGCTCCACCCGGAAGCCCCGGGCCCGGCAGGCTTCCATAAAGCGCTGGTACAGGGGAATGGCCGCATCGGGCCTGGCGGCCCCGGTAAAGCCGGGACGGCGGGAGGAGGTGTCGGCGTACAGGGTGAACTGAGAGACCACCAGCAGGGCGCCCCCCACTTGCTCCAGGCTCAAATTCATCTTGCCGTTTTCATCCTCAAAGACCCGCAGATTGCAGATCTTTTCGGCCAGCTTGTCAGCCGCGGCGGCGGTGTCATTGGGGCCAATGCCCAGCAGGACCAGATATCCCTTTTCAATGGCCCCCACCGTCTCGCCGCCGATGGCGACCGAGGCGGAGGAGACTCTTGTGACCACTGCGCGCATGGATCTATCTCCTTTTTCTTTGGTGTTGGTGTCCCGATGGGCAAGGGTGCTCCCCCTCCGACCACATTATTTTCCGGACGCCCGGGCCACATGATAAACGCCCTGGATGTTGTTCAGCTTGTTGATGACCCCGCTGAGCTCATCCTTGTCCTTAACCTCCAGCACAATGTTGACGGTGGCATAGCCGTCGGGCTGGGAGCGGGCGGACAGGGCGGACACCTTTACCTTCGCGGCCGACAGAGCCATGGCCACATCCAGGGTCAGCCCGTCCCGATCCTTGGCGGACAGCTCCAGAGAGGTCTTGTAGTTGGGAAGCCCCTCCTCCGCCCAGGATACCTTGACCCAGCGGTCGGCTTCCTCCGGCTTGCGCCGGTCCGGGTCGGCGTTGGGGCAGTCGGCCCGGTGGACAGATACCCCGTACCCCCTGGTGATAAAGCCCACCACCGGGTCCCCGGGGACGGGGGTGCAGCACTTGGCGAATTTGACCAGGCAGTTGCCCAGCCCCTCCACGATGATGCCCGACTCGGAGCGCCTGGGCTTGACCTGGCCCGACTCCGGAGCGGTGGAGCCGGGGACGATGACGCTCTCCGCCGTGGTTCTGGCGGCGGCCGCCGCTTTCTCCGCCTGGATGCGGCCCAGCCGCAGCATCTCGTCCCGCACCCGGGCCACCGCCTTGGAGGCGGTGGTGCCCCCGTAGCCGATAGAGGCATACAGCTCATCCAGGGTGCCGAAGCGCACCTTGCGCAGGATATGGGGCAGCACCTCCTCCGACGTAACAGCGGCCAGAGGGATCTTCCAGTGCTTCAGCTCCGCCTCAAAGGCGGCCCGTCCGGTGGCGATGTTCTCCTCCCGGCGCTCCTTCTTGAACCACTGGCGGATTTTGTTCCGGGCCTCGTTGGACTTGCAGATCTTCAGCCAGTCCCGGCTGGGTCCCTTGGCAGATTTGGAGGTGATAACCTCCACAATCTCGCCGTTCTTCAGCTGGTAGTCATAAGGGACCATCCGGCCGTTCACCCGGGCTCCGATCATGTGATTACCCACGGCGGAATGGATGGAGTAGGCAAAGTCGATGGGGGTGGCCCCGTTGGGCAGGTTGATTACATCGCCCTGGGGCGTAAAGACGAATACCTCGTCGGCGAACATATCCACCTTCAGGGTGCGGACAAACTCCTCGGCGTCGGTGTCCTGCTGGCTCTCCAGCAGCTTGCGCACCCACTCAAAGTCCCGCTCGGTGCCCAGCTTCTTGTTGGCCAGCCCCTGCTTGTATTTCCAGTGGGCGGCGATGCCGTACTCGGCGGTCTGGTGCATCTCCCAGGTGCGGATCTGCACCTCAAAGGGGATTCCCTCCCGGCCGATGACCGTGGTGTGGAGGGACTGGTACATGTTGGGCTTTGGGGTGCCGATATAGTCCTTGAACCGGCCCAGCACAGGCTTGAACATGTCGTGGATGCAGCCCAGCACATTGTAGCAGGCGGGGATGTCATCCACGATGACCCGGAAGGCATACAGGTCATAGATTTCATCCAGCGTCTTGTTCTGGGCGAACATCTTGCGGTAGATGGAGTAGATATGCTTCACCCGGCCGTAGACGGTGCAGTGGATGCCCTCCTGCTCCAGCCGCTGCTGAATCCGGTGCTGCATTCCCGCCATAAATTCCTCGTGGGCGGAGGAGCGCTCGGCCAGTTCGTCCTCGATCTCCTTGTACCCGATGGGGTCCAGATAGCGCAGGGACAGGTCCTCCAGCTCCCACTTCAGCTTCTGCATGCCCAGGCGGTGGGCGATGGGGGCATAGATCTCCATGGTCTCCAGCGACTTCTCCCGCTGCTTGCGGGGGGTCTGATACTCCATGGTGCGCATGTTGTGCAGCCGGTCGCAGATCTTGATGAGGATCACCCGGATGTCCTGGGCCATGGCCATAAGCATCTTGCGCAGGTTCTCCATCTGCTCCTCTTCCTTGGAGACATACTGCACCCGCGTCAGCTTGGTGACCCCCTCCACCAGGGCGGCCACGGTGGGACCAAATTTTTTGGCGATCTCCTCATGGGTGGCGGGGGTGTCCTCGATGCAGTCGTGGAGCATGGCCGCGATGACGCTGTCCACATCCAGCTCCAGATCGGCCACAATCTCAGCCACCGCCAGGGGGTGGATGATATAGGGCTCGCCGCTCTTGCGCAGCTGGCCGTTGTGGGCGGCGTCGGCGTAGGTAAACGCACTGAACAGCCGCTGAGTATCCAGGTTTGGAGTGTAGGAGGCTACCTTCTCCTCCAGAGCATGGTAGCGTTCCAAAATCGGGTCCATACGATCACCTTCTCATGGATTCGGAATGGGACATTAGAAATTACCATAGGAGAGACAACGCCAGATCCGGCCGCCGCAGGCGGCCGCTTCCTCATTCCCAACTTCTAATCCCTAATTCTCCTGAAGCGTCTCCCGAAGCCGCCGCAGAATCTCGGAGGCCTCCAGGTCCACCTTTTCCTCCGGGCGGCGCACCGTGATCTGGATGCGCCCCACATGGGTGCGCAGGTCGATCAGGCCCCGCTCCCGGAACACCTCCAGACAGAGCATGGTGCGGGCGGGCACCTCCTGCTGTCCCGCCCAGCGGGAGGCCCCCCGGGCAATGCGCGGCAGGGTGTCCTCCACCGGCCCGCCGGCGGCCGACTGCCGCTCCAGCCACCGCCACAGGCCGGCAAATTCCGCCCGGCTGGGCAGCAAAAACCGGGCTTCGCCGGCGGTCAGATGCTCACCCCGGGAAAATTTCTCATACACCGCCCGCTCCAGCTGTGCCCGGGACGGGGCCAGCTGCAGATCGGCAATCTGAAGCTGGACCGACCGCATTCCCCGAAACTCGTTGATCTGAGGCGAAAAAACCACGTCCACCCGGCAGCCCGGAGTTAGTCCCGGCTCGCCGCCCACGGAGAACCAGATGGCCTCCAGGGCGGTCCCCCTGGACTCCAGCTTCAGCTTCAGATGCCGGCCCCGGCCCACCTGGGAGGCCGACTGCACCTGCATCCCCCGCAGAAGAAACAGGGGCCTGGGATTCCCCGCGCCGCAGGGCTCCAGGGCGTCCAGCGCCTCCACCGCCGGGACGGTCAGCTCAGTGGGGGAAACTTCCGCGTCCACCGACAGGACAGTGGGCTGTGGCTCGCCCTGTTCCCGGGCGGCCCGGCGCAGGGCGGCGGCCAGCGCGGGGATATTTTCCTCCCGGACCGTGAAGCCGGCGGCCAGGGCGTGTCCTCCGAAATTTTCCAGCAGAGGCACACACTGCGACAGCATCTCAAACAGATTGCGCCCGCCCCAGGATCGGCAGGACCCCTTGCCCAGCCCCTTGTCCAGGCAGATCATAAAGACGGGGCAGCCGTACTTCTCCGCCAGGCGGGAGGCGACAATGCCCACCACACCCTGGTGCCAGCTTCTGTCAGCCAGTACAATGACGTCCTTCTGCGGCGCCTGCTCCAGCCGCCGGACACTCTCCTGGAAGATCTCTCCCTCAACGGTCTGCCGCTCCCGGTTCAGCTGGCAAAGGGTCTGCGCCAGCTCCTCGGCCCTCGGCTGCTCCCGGGTGAGCAGCAGCTCCACCGCCACCTGGGCGCAGCCCATGCGGCCGGAGGCGTTGATACGGGGGGCCAGCGCATAGCTCACCATCCCCGCGGTCATCGCCCGGTCCTCCAGGCCCGCGCACCGGATCAAACAGTCCAGCCCCAGCCGCCGGTTGCGGACCGCTTTGGACAGCCCCCGGCTGACAATCACCCGGTTTTCCCCGGTCATGGGCATCACATCGGCGACCGTGCCGATGGCGGCCAGATCACACAGCTCTTCAAACACAGCACCGGCCCGGCCGGGGCCGGCCACCGCCATGGCCAGCTTCAGGGCCACCCCCACGCCGGCAAGCCCCTTAAAGGGGTAAGGGCAGTCGGAGCGGCAGGGATCCACCACCGCCACAGCACCGGGCAGCTCCTCCCTGCAGGCGTGGTGGTCGGTGACCACCACGTCCACCCCCAGGTCGGCCGCAAAGGCCACCTCCTCCATTGCGGTGATGCCGCAGTCCACCGTGACAATCAGGGTGACGCCCTGGTCGGCCAGAGCGGCCACCGCCTCCCGGTTCAGGCCATACCCCTCCTCCAGGCGGCCGGGGATATAGGGGACCACCCGGCTGCCGCAAGACCGCAGAAACTGAGTGAGCAGGCAGGTGGCTGTAATTCCATCCACGTCGTAGTCCCCATAGACGGAGATCAGCTCGCCCCGCTCCAGCGCCAATTCCACCCGCGCGGCCGCCCGGTCCATATCCCGCATCCCCATGGGGTCCTCCAGACGGCCCTGGGCCGGGAACAGCAGCGTCCGGGCCTGGGCGGCGCACTTGATTCCCCGCGCGGCAAGCACTGCCGCCGCCAGTGAAGGAACCCCCGCCTGCTCCAGCTCCATTCTCGCTTCCGGGCAGGGGGCGGTCACCGCCCAGTGCTCATATCTCATGACCGCCGCCCCCCTTGTTCCCCGTCCGCTGGGCAGACGGGGGCAGTATCAACTTACAGTATACCATATTCTCCTGCCTTCCTTCAAGATAAAATCTCCTCCCGGCCCTCCGGCGCATACTGCAGGCCGGATTTCTCGGGATCTCCTTGACTTTTTTCCTCCGAATTTATACAATAGTGGATACGAGTTTTCCAATCCAATCTGACAACAAAGGACTGAACCGATATGGCACAGAACCCCGGCAAAAAGCAAGTGGAGCAGATTACCGACATGGAGGTGGATTTCGCCCAGTGGTACACCGACGTGTGCAAAAAGGCGGAGCTGATCTACTACTCCTCCATCAAGGGCATGTTCATCTACCGCCCCTATGGCTACGCCATCTGGGAGAACATCCAGCACGAGCTGGACAGGCGCTTCAAGGAGACCGGACACGAGAACGTGTACCTGCCCATGCTGATCCCCGAGTCCCTGCTTCAGAAGGAGAAGGACCATGTGGAGGGCTTCGCCCCCGAGTGCGCCTGGGTCACCACGGGGGGCAGCGAGAAGCTGGAGGAGCGCTACTGCATCCGCCCCACCTCCGAGACTTTGTTCTGTGAACACTATAAGAATATCATCCACTCCCACCGGGACCTGCCCAAGCTCTATAACCAGTGGTGCTCCGTCCTGCGCTGGGAAAAGACCAGCCGTCCCTTCCTGCGCCACCGGGAATTCTTGTGGCAGGAGGGCCACACCATGCACGCCACCGAGGAAGAGGCCCGGGAGGAGACCATGCGGATGCTCAACATCTACGCGGACTTCATGGAGAACGTGCTGGCCATGCCGGTGGTCCGAGGCCGCAAGACGGACAAGGAGAAGTTCAACGGCGCCGAGGAGACCTATACCGTGGAGTGCATGATGCACGACCGGAAGGCCCTCCAGGCGGGCACCAGCCACTACTTCGGCGACGGCTTCGCCCGGGCCTTTGACATCACCTTTACCGGCAGGGACAACCAGCTTCACTACCCCCACCAGACCTCCTGGGGTGTGTCCACCCGCATGATCGGCGGCATCATCATGACCCACGGGGACAACAACGGCCTGGTGCTGCCTCCCCGCGTCGCCCCCATCCAGGCCATGGTCATCCCCGTGGCCCAGCACAAGGAGGGAGTGCTGGAGGCCGCCGGCAAGCTGCTGGACCGCTTGAAGGCCGCCGGCATCCGGGCGGGTATGGATGACTCCGACCAGTCCATGGGCTGGAAGGCCGCCCAGTACGAGATGAAGGGCGTGCCCCTGCGGGTGGAGATCGGTCCCAAGGACATGGAGAAAAACCAGTGCTGCATCTGCCGCCGGGACTCCGGGGAAAAGGTTTTTGTTCCCCTGGAGGAGCTGGAAGCCAAGGTGCAGGAGCTGCTGGACGCGGTCCACGACGGCCTCTATCAGCGGGCCAAGCAGAACCTGGAGGACCACACCAAAGTCTGCCATACCCTGGAGGAGGTCAGGACCTTCATGGAGACCGAGGGCGGCTTCGCCAAGACCATGTGGTGCGGCGAGCTGGACTGCGAGCTGAAGATGAAGGAGGAGGCCGGGGTCAGCTCCCGGTGCATGCCTCTGAAGCAGGAGAAGGTGGGCGACGTGTGTGTCTGCTGCGGAAAGCCCGCCAAGCACATGATCTACTGGGGCGTGGCCTACTAAAAAAGGCGGCCCGACAGAACCAAACGACCCCGCCGTCCCTCTCCAGCGGGAGGGACGGCGGGGCGTATCATACCATACGACAATAGGGAGGGACTCTAATGATGCTTCCATACCGCGCCGTCTGCTTTGACTTTGACTACACCCTGGGGGACTCCACCGACTCCATCGTGGCCGGTTTCCAGCACGCCTTTCCCATCCTGGGCTGGCCCGCCCCTGACCGGGAGACGGTGCGGGGCACCATCGGTTACCTGCTGGAGGACGCCTACACCCTGCTCACCGGGGACGAGAGCGCCGAGCACAGGGCCCGCTTCCGGGCCCTGTTTCTGGAGGTGGCCCAGGAGCGGCAGCGGACCGAAACCGTTTTGTTCCCCGGCGCGGCGGAGCTGCTGCGGGGATTAAAGGAGCGGGGTGTGCCCGCCGCCATCGTCAGCACCAAGCGGGGGGACACCATCCAGGCCATTCTGGCCCACCACGGGCTGGGGGACCATGTAGCGCTGGTCATTGGAAGTGCCGACGTGAAGCGGCACAAGCCCGACCCGGAGGGGCTGCGCATCGCCATGGACCGGCTGGGAACCGCGCCGGAGGAGACGCTGTTCTGCGGCGACACCGTGCTGGACGCCGGGGCCGCCCGGAACGCCGGGTGCCCCTTTGCCGCCGTCCTCAACGGCACCACCCCCGCCGGGGCCTTCAGCGGCTTTCAGCCCGTCCATATTTCCCCCAACCTGCTGGATCTGGCCCGCTGGCTGGGGCTGTAATCGTCAGCGTTTCTTTTGAGCGGCCGCCCGTCCGGGCGGCCGCTCTCTGCTTGTCAGGCCCCGTGGGCAACAGAACAGGGGACGGCCACGGCGGGGAAGCTCGAGGGGGCGGCAGCCCGCCTCGAATAGGATTGAATGCCCTGCAAAGTCTTGCGCAGCAAGGCTTTGCAGCCCGCAGCGCGGGGACTTTTGCGCCGCAGCGCAAAAGTAACGGCATTGTACAGCCTGCTGGAAAAGCCCGGAGGCTTTTCCGGCAGGCTGTGAACGGCCGCTCTTTTCATAATACCTTTAACGTTTTTTAAGAAAATCCTCATCTTTCCTTTAGAGCATTTTTCCAAGCTGTATGATATGCTTTGATACAGTTTTAGGGGCAATGCCCCAGAGGAGGAAGAGAGCATGGTCCAGAGATGTAAAACCGCACTGTGCGTTTTGGCACTGACACTGGCCCTGCTGGCCGCCTGGGTCCAGGAGGCCACCTGGACGGACCGGCCCGCCGGCGGAGAGAGCTCGCTGCCAGCCGTAACAGTATCATTTTGGAATACAGACCTGAAGGGATAAGGAGGACGCCGCATGGAAGCAATTTTAACCGTTACGGACCTGCGCCGGATCTACGGCAGGGGAGGGGCCGCCACCCGTGCCCTGGACGGGGTGTCCTTTACTCTGGAGCCGGGGGAGTTTGTGGGGGTGATGGGCCCTTCAGGCTCGGGCAAGACCACCCTGCTCAACTGCATCTCCACCATCGACCGGCCCACCTCGGGCTCCATCGTCATCGACGGGCGGGAGCTGACCGGCCTGCGGGGGAAGGAGCTGGCCAAATTCCGCCGGGAGCGGCTGGGCTTCATCTTCCAGGACTGCAACCTGCTGGACACCCTCACCGCCTTTGAAAACATCGCCCTGTCCCTGTCCATCGTAAAGGCCCCGGCGGGGGAGATCCCCGGCCGGGTGCGGGAGACGGCAGCGCTGCTGGGCATCTCCGACTGCCTGGACAAGTACCCCTATCAGATGTCCGGCGGCCAGCAGCAGCGGTGCGCCGCCGCCCGGGCCATCGTCACCCGCCCCGCCCTGGTGCTGGCCGATGAGCCTACCGGAGCCCTGGACTCCAAGTCCTCCAGGCTGCTGCTGGACCGGCTGGAGGAGCTGAACTGGGAGCTGGGCACCACTATCCTGATGGTCACCCACGACGCCTTCACCGCCAGCTGCTGCCGCCGGGTGGTCTTTCTGCGGGACGGGCAGATCTTTCTGGAGCTGCGCCGGGAGGGCCGGGACCGCCGGGCCTTCTTCCAGCAGATCATCCGGGTAGTGTCCCAGATGGGGGGAGAGATGGAAGATGTTCTTTAAGCTGGCGCTGCGCAATGTAGGCCGCTCCTTTCGGGACTACGGGGTGTATCTGCTCACCCTGACCTTCGGGGTGTGCCTGTTCTACACCTTCAACTCCATCGACAGCCAGGGGGCCATGGCTTACCTCACACAGAGCAAAAACCCTATGGCGGAGACCATCATGACCCTCATCGACATCTTCTCCGTCTTTGTGGCGGTGGTGCTGGCCTGTCTCATCCTGTACGCCAACCGCTTTCTCCTCCGCAGGCGCAAGCGGGAGCTGGGCACCTACCTGCTGCTGGGGCTCAGCCAGGGCCAGGTGTCCCGGCTGCTGTTTCTGGAGACAGGGGTGGTGGGCCTCATCTCCCTGGGAACCGGACTGGCGCTTGGAGTGGCGGCCTCCTATGGCCTGTCCGCCCTCACCTTGTCCATGTTTCAGCTGGACATGTCCCAGCTGCTGGGGCTGACCTTCTCCCCCCGGGCGGCGGGCAGGACGGTGCTGTACTTCGGCCTGATCTTCCTGCTGGTAATGCTGTTCAGCGGGGTGGAGGTCTCCCGGTCCAGACTGATCGACCTGATCCAGGGAAACCGGAAAAACGAGGTGATGCGCCAGCGCTCCCTCACCGCGGCGGTGGTCCAGCTGGTGCTGGGGGTGGTCTGCCTGATCGGGGCCTACGCCATCCTGCTCACCTTTGGCATGGCCCTCTCGGTGGCCCTCCCCTTCCTGTGCTTCCCCATGCTGGGGCTGGGCACGCTGGGCACCCTGCTGATCTTCCGCTCCCTGTCTGGCTTTGTGCTCAAGCTGGCCCAGTCCCATCCCCGGCTCTACTACAAGGACCTGAACCTGTTCACCCTGCGCCAGTGGATCAGCAGGGTCCACACCACCTACCTGGCCCAGACCGTGGTATGTATCCTCCTGCTGCTGGCCATCGGCATCACTGCCAGCTCCATCGGGCTGAACAACACCATCCAGTCCATGACGGGCTACCAGGCCCCCTTCGACATCACGGTGCAGAACCAGTCCGCCGACTCCCTGGGGGAGATCGACTTCAACACCTATCTGGAGGAGGCCGGCTTCCGACCGGAGGACCGGCTGTCGGAGCAGTTCTCCTTCCTGGTCTACTACAACGTGCCCGAAATCACCGGCACCGATACGGTGAGCGGGGCCATCGCCCTGTCTGACTACAACGCCCTCATGGCCCTCCAGGGCCGGGAGCCCGCCTCTTTGGAGCCGGGGGAGGTGCGGGAGCTGAACATAACCGAGGAAAACCTGGTCACCGGGAATCTGGGGGTGACCTGTGTGCTGGTGGAGGACGAGATGGCCCGGCAGCTGCCTGTCCGCCGTCAGATCTGGTGCGCCAACTACGCCGGGGAGGCGGAGGTGACGGAGGGGCTCCTCCTGCCCCTTATCAACGCCCTGACCCAGGACTATGCCGCCCGGGCCAACTCCCGACTGATGATCTACCAGGACCTGATGGGCAACAAGCTGCTGGCCCTGTTTTTGGGGCTGTACCTGGGCTTCACCTTTTTGCTGGCGGCGGCGGCGGTGCTGGCGCTCCAGCAGCTTAGTCAGGCCGCCGACAACGCCGGGCGGTACGCCGTCCTCCGCCGCCTGGGGGCGGAGGAGAAGCTGACGGCCCGGTCGGCCACCCAGCAGGTGGCCCTGGCCTTCCTGCTGCCCCTGGGACTGGCCATCATTCACTCCGTTGTGGGGATGAAGGCGGCCAACGACCTGATTGCCGCCGCCGGCAAAGTGGACACCGTCCAGAGCAGTGCGGTCACCGCCCTGGTGCTGCTGGCGGTGTACGGGGGCTACTTCCTGGCCACCGCTCTGGCCTGCCGCCGGATGAGTCGAACCGGATAACCCTTTCTTCTTCCGGAACAGTCAGGAGAGGACAGGGCGCTGTTCAGCGCCCTGTCCTCCTCGTTTTTGTCTCTTTTCGCTTAAAATGTCATACTATACAGTCCACTTATTGTTTTTCTGCACAAAAAAGATATAATTGAGTTATTGGGCGGCAACCCGCCCGGAGAAATTCAAAAAGGAGTGATCCCGCAATGAAAAAACTGCTTGCGCGCGTCCTCGCTGCTGCCATGGTGGTGGGGCTGCTGTCCGTCTCCGCTTTCGCCTATACGGCAGAGGTTTCTGAACTGGATGCCGTGACTCCGAGCAACAGCTACACGGAAGTGAGCACCTGCACCCATTACGACGGTGAGCATCCTCTCTACATCTTCCCCGCCGGAACCACATTTCAGGCAACAGGTTACCTGATCGTTCAGGCGTGGAAGATCGAATCCGACACCGGGGCTTTGGATTTTTATGACTCTGATTATTCATCAGGCTCAGACGGGGCCACCTTTGCGCCTGAACCCGGGGTAATATATATGGTGCAGGAAAGCAATCAAATGGACTGGTTTCAGTATATGTACATCATGGTAGAGGGCGGCTCCACCCAGCCCGACCCCGAGCCCGAATCCAACGCCTATTCTCTGCCGGACAACGACCTGCTGGAGGCGTCCGCCGCCAGCACCGGCAGCACCACCGTCACCGACAGTCAGGGCGAGACCCACACCGTCTACCTCTATCCCGCCGGAACGGTGTTTACCTCCAAAAGCGCCATGACCAACTTCGAGCGCGTCCGCAACCTGTCCACCGGAGAGTACCAGTACGGCATCAACCAGCAGTTTACCCTGCCCGAGACCGGGGCCTATGAGCTGACCGCCTTTGATGAGGGCATCTGGACCACCACGGCCTATGTTATGGCGAGCGGCGGCTCTGTCCAGCCCGACCCCGAACCGGAGCCTGATCCCGAACCGGAGCAGCCCGCCATCGTGGCAGGCTTTTCTGACGTCTCCTCCGGCGCCTGGTACGCCGGGTATGTGGAGACTGTGGCGGAAAAGGGCCTGTTCTCCGGCAACGAGGACGGCCCCGAGGACAACATGACCTACGCCCAGTTCCTGGTGGTGCTCAGCCAGTTCTCCGGCGAGCAGCTCCCCGCCTCCGAGGGGGCGTGGTACCAGAGCTATGTGGACTGGGCCCGGCGCGCCGCCCTGATCCCCGACGAGATGACCTCCTTTTCCCCCGACGCCTCCATCACCCGCCAGGACATGGCCGCCCTGTTCGCCAATTTCCTGGAGTCCTACGGCGGGGCTGTTGAGCCGGTGAACGAGGGCACCGCCTCCTTCACCGACGCCGCCTCCATCGCCGGCTACGCCGCCGAGGGGGTTCAGGCCTGCTATGAGCTGGGTCTGATGAGCGGAAACGAGGACGGCACCTTCGCCCCCCTG
>CAJFVL010000007.1 GCA_904420465.1 uncultured Clostridium sp. | reverse complement strand
CGTCTGCGGACGGCGAGTTTCTTTCTGAGCGATCAGAAAGAAACCAAAGAATCGCCGGGGGCGGCTCACGGGCATCTCCGATGCCCTACCCCGCCGCCCCCGGACCCTCTTTTTACGAGAGTGTAGAAGGGGCGCCCCGGCACTTGCGGCCGGCGCGGAAGCCTCTTGAACGGTGTCTGAAGATTATCGCTGCCGCTCTGCTCAGTAAACAGGACAGGTGCTTCTACAGGATAAAATGCGCCTGAGTCCAGCAGCATACTCCGGGGGCACTGGATGGCGGACGGCCAAAGGCTGCCGCGCGGAGGCGCCGCGCCAGGCCTTGAAAACAAAACAGGGGCGGCTGACAACCGCCCCTGCAGACAGGAATCTGTCAATTCCTGCCTTCCCCAAACCCACCCGCACAAAACCGGCGTCTGGTAGTTAATCTAAACTGTAATTTTACTCATGTAACATTACCGGACGTAATAATAAATTGGGATTTGAACCCAACGAGTGGTCCCGCTCGCTGCCAATCTGAGTGTGCCCATTGGCTCCGGCACTTAGAGCTTGACGCCCGCTTTTTGTGCTGCCATATCCTTTTCTTCCATGGTTCTGCTTTTCTTTTCAGGAAAGCAGGTCGGTGGTCCAGTTGGCCTCCTGAATTTTCTCATCCAGCTCCCGCAGCTCCCTGGACTGGCGGTCCACCTGCTTCTGCATTTCCCGCACGTTGACGGTACTCCGGATTTTGATTTCCCCCACCGTGCGGCGGGTCACCAGCCCGCTGGCGCTGTCCAGAAAGCCCCGCAGGATGCCCAGCTTTCCCTTCCTGCAGTCCCGCCGGGCCAGCAGGTCGGAGAGGGGAACACCCTCCACCAGGGTGGCGCTGTTGGTGCGGTTGATGGAGGCAATCAGCGCCTCCAGCTGGGTGTAGTCCTCCTCCAGCTCCCGCAGCAGCTCCTCCGGGTCCTCGGCGGGGGACTCCCCCTCCTGAACCTGGGCGTTGTTGTTCAGCCGGTGCTCCAGCTGCCGGATGCGGTCCTGAAGCTCGGAGCGCTGGGACAGGGCGTTGGCTAATTTCATAAATTGGTCCTCCTGTTTTCTGCGGGTCAGATCCTGCGTAAAATTTCCTCCCGCTTTCTCCGGTACTCCTCCTGGGTAATCAGTCCGGCGGTTTTCAGACTCTCCAGCTGTTCCAGCCGGCCCTTGGCGTCCAGGGCCATTGAGGAAATGTGGTCGTGTTCCTGGCCGGGGGTATGGGGGGGACTGGCTTCCCTCTGCTCCCCGGGCGTGTCCTCTTCTTCAATTTGAATTTCAGGTCCGATATACTTTTTGCCGAAGGCCTGATAGCCGTTAGCCGCTGTGATGACCACTGCCATCAGGGTCCACAGAAGGCCGAAAAGTCCAAAAACCGGAATCACGACAAACAGGCCAATACCAATAAAGATGATGCCAAATACCACGCCCAGAGCCCCCTGGGCCTTGTTGGGCCGGTAAGTTACCCGCCGTCTTTTCATTTCCCTAGTCCTCCTCCCATCAGATCAAAAGGAAAAGCGATGATTGGAATGGAATCAGGTCTGCGGCTCCTGTGCCGGGACATTTTCCTCCGGAGCCGGGGCCTCCTCGGGACCGCCGTTTTCGCTGTGGCTCTCCTCGTCCCGGTCTGCCAGCGCCAGAGAGATGACCCGGTCCCCCTCCTCCTTGAAGCGCATGACGATGACGCCCTGGGTGGCCCGGCCGGCCACACGGATGGAATCCACCGGTGTTCGGATCAGAATTCCATTCTGGGTGACCAGCAGCAGGTCCTCGCTGCCGTCCACCACCTTGATGCCCACAATGCCGCCCGTCTTTTCGGTGACCATATAGTTTTTGATGCCGATGCCGCCCCGGTTGGTGATGCGGTACTCCTCCACCGGGGTGCGTTTTCCGTAGCCCTTTTCGGTGATGGTGAGGACAGCGCGGCCCTCGGTGGCCCGGGCGGCCCCCACCACATAGTCGCCCTCCCGCAGGCGGATGCCCCGGACGCCCACGGCGTCCCGGCCCATGGGCCGCACATCGTTCTCGTCGAAGCAGACCGCCATGCCGTCGTGGGTGGCAATCAGAATCTTCTTGGTGCCGTCGGTCTCCCGCACGGAGATCAGCTCGTCCCCCTCGTCCAGCCGCAGGGCCCGGATGCCGCTGGCCCGGATATTCTTCAGGGCGGTGACGGGCAGGCGCTTCACCGTGCCGTTTCGGGTGACCATCACCAGGAACAGGCCCTCATTGTCCAGCTCCCGGGTGTGGATCATGGTCTGCACCCGTTCACCCGGCTCCACCTGGAGGATGTTGACGATGTTGGTTCCCTTGGCCGCCTTGCCGCTCTCCGGGATCTGGTAGCCCTTCTTGCGGTAGACCTTTCCCGTATCGGTGAAGAAGAACAGGTAGTCGTGGGTGGAGGCGGTGAACACGTCGGCCACACAGTCCTCCTCCCGGGTGGTCATGCCCTTCTTGCCCATGCCTCCCTTGGACTGGGCGGCGTACTCGCTGGCCGGAGTGCGCTTGATATATCCGGCCTGGGTCAGGGTAAAGACGCACTGCTCCTCCTCAATCAGGTCCTCGATGTCGATCTCATCCTCCACATCCTGGATCTCGGTGACGCGGTCATCGCCGTATTTGTCCCGGATCTGAGTCAGCTCGTCCTTGAGCACCTGGCGCAGCAGCACCTCGTCGGAGAGAAGCTTCTGGAAGTAGGAGATGCGCTCCTCCAGCTCCCTGTACTCGGCCTCCAGCTTCTCCCGGTCCAATCCCTGGAGGGCCTTGAGGCGCATGTCCAGGATGGCCTGGGCCTGTACGTCATCCAGTCCGAAGCGGGCGCACAGCCGCTCCTTCGCGTCGTCATAGCTGGTGCGGATAATGTGGATGACCTCGTCGATGTTGTCCTGGGCAACCAGCAGTCCCTCCAGCAGGTGGGCCCGCTCCTGGGCCTTTTTCAGGTCGTAGCGGGTGCGGCGCAGGATGACCTGCTCCTGATAGGCGATGTACTCGTCTAGAATGTGGCGCAGGGACAGGATGCGGGGCTGCAGCTTGCCGTTGACCTCCACCAGGGCCAGCATGTTGATGGCGAAGGTAGTCTGGAGCTGGGTCTGGGAAAACAGGCGGTTGAGCACCACCTGGTGGTTGGCGTCCCGCTTCAGCTCGATCACGACGCGCATGCCGTTGCGGTCGGACTCGTCCCGGATGTCGGAGATGCCCTCCAGCCGCTTGTCCTCCACCTGGTCGGCCATGTTCTTGATGAGCTGGCGCTTGTTCACCTGATAGGGGATCTCGGTGATGATGATGCGGGTGCGGTCCTTGCCGAACTCCTCAAACTCGTGCCGGGCCCGGACCACAATGCGGCCCTTTCCGGTGGCGTAGGCCGCCCGGATGCCGCTGCGGCCCATGATAATGCCTCTCGTGGGAAAGTCGGGGCCCTTGATGTGCTCCATCAGGTCGGAGAGAGAGGACCCCGGGTCATCCAGCACCTGGATGGTGGCGTTGATGACCTCCCGCATATTGTGGGGCGGGATGTTGGTGGCCATGCCCACGGCGATGCCGGAAGAGCCGTTCACCAGCAGGTTGGGGAAGCGGGAGGGGAGGACCTTGGGCTCCTGCAGGGTCTCGTCGAAGTTGGGGTCCCAGTCCACCGTCTCCTTCTCGATGTCCCGGAGCATTTCATCGGACAGGCGGGCCAGCCGGGCCTCGGTGTACCGGTAGGCGGCCGGGGGGTCGCCGTCGATGGAGCCGAAGTTGCCGTGGCCGTCCACCAGGGGGTAGCGCATGGAGAAGTCCTGGGCCAGCCGGACCAGAGCGTCGTAAACGCTGGCGTCCCCGTGGGGGTGGTACTTGCCCAGCACGTCGCCCACGCAGGTGGCCGACTTTTTGAAGGGCTTGTCGTGGGTCAGGCCGCTCTCGTACATGGAGTAGAGGATGCGGCGGTGGACGGGCTTCAGACCGTCCCGCACGTCGGGCAGCGCCCGGCTGACGATGACCGACATGGCGTATTCAATATAGGATTTCTCCATCTCCGGCACCAGAGGGGATATCTCGATTTTTTGGTTCGGATATCGGATCTCCTCGGGATCATATTGGGGCTTTTTGCTCATAGTTTACAGTTCCTCCATCTTTGTGGATAGAGCAGAGAGTGGAGATATGGAATGTTTCCCATGATCCGGCTTTTCCGAAAATTCTATCTTCACTCTGAACTCTCAACTCTTCACTCTTTTTAATAATCCAGGTTGACCGCGTACTTGGCGTTGCGCTCGATGAACTCCCGGCGGGGCTCCACCTTCTCGCCCATGAGAACGGTGAAAATTTCGTCGGCCTTCACCGCATCATCCAGGGTGATGCGCCGCAGGGTGCGCTTTTCCGGGTCCATGGTGGTCTCCCAAAGCTCGTGGAAGTCCATCTCGCCCAAACCCTTGAAGCGGTTGATGGTCACCTTGGCGTTGGGGTTGTCCCCCCGCAGCTCGGCGGCGATCTTTTCCCGCTCCTCCTCGGAGAAGGCCAGCCGGGTGGTCTTGCCCCGGACCAGCTTGAACAGGGGGGGGACGGCGGAGTAGACATAGCCGTGCTCAATGAGGGGCCGCATAAAGCGGAAGAAGAAGGTGAGCAGCAGGGTGCGGATGTGGGAGCCGTCCACGTCGGCATCGGCCATGATGATGACCTTGTGATAGCGCAGCTTGTTCAGGTCAAACTCGTCCCCGATGCCGGCCCCCAGGGCGGTGATGACGGGCTGAAGTTTGTCGTTGCCGTACACCTTGTCCGCACGGGCCTTTTCCACGTTGAGCATCTTGCCCCACAAGGGGAGGATGGCCTGGAAGCGGCTGTCCCGGCCCTGGGTGGCCGAGCCTCCAGCGGAGTCGCCCTCGACGATGTAGAGCTCTGTGAGCTCAGGATTGACCTCATTGCAGTCCCGCAGCTTGTCCGGCATAGCCGCCCCGCCCAGAGCGGTCTTGCGGCGGATGGACTCCCGGGCCTTGCGGGCGGCCTCCCGGGCCCGGCTGGCCATCAGGGCCTTGTCCAGAATGGCCCGGCCCACCGCCGGATTCTCCTCCAGATAGGTCTCCAGCTTCTCCGACACAATGTTATTGACCAGGGTGCGCATTTCGCTGTTGCCCAGCTTGGCCTTGGTCTGCCCCTCGAACTGGGCCTCGGTCAGTTTGACCGAGATAACCACTGTCAACCCCTCCCGGCAGTCGTCGCCGGACACCTTCTCGTCATCCTTGAGCAGCTTGATCTTCCGGCCGTATGCGTTGAGCACGTTGGTCAGCGCCCGGCGGAAGCCCTCCTCGTGCATGCCGCCTTCCGGAGTATGGACGTTGTTGGCAAAGGAGATCATAAACTCATTGTAGCCGTCGTTGTACTGCATGGCCACCTCGGCCATGGAGTCCTCCCGGGCCCCGGACATGTAGATGACGTCGGAGTGAAGGGGGTCCTTGTTCCGGTTGAGGAAGGTGACAAACTCCCGGATGCCCCCTTCGTAGCACATGTCATCCTCCTGCTCCTGACCAGGACGCAGGTCCACCGTCTGGATGCGCAGTCCGGCGTTGAGGAAGGCCTCCTCCCGCATGCGGGTGTGCAGGGTCTCGTAGTCGTACACCAGGGTTTCAAACATCTCCGGGTCTGGCTTGAAGGTGACGGTGGTGCCGGTGTGGTCGGTGCGGCCCACCACCTTCATCTCCTGGGTGATCTTTCCCCGGGAAAACTTCATCTCGTAAATTTCTCCGTTTTTGTGGACCTGGACCTCCAGCCACTCGGACAGGGCATTGACCACGCTGGCGCCCACGCCGTGGAGGCCGCCGGACACCTTGTAGCCGCCGCCGCCGAATTTGCCGCCGGCGTGGAGGACGGTAAACACCACCTCCAGGGCGGGCCGGCCGGTCTGGGGCTGGATGTCCACGGGGATGCCCCGGCCGTTGTCGGTGACGGTGATGGTGTTGCCCGGGTTGATGGTCACCGTGATGTCGGTGCAGTAGCCCGCCAGGGCCTCGTCGATGGAGTTGTCCACGATCTCGTACACCAGGTGATGCAGGCCCGACTCGCTGGTGGAGCCGATATACATGCCCGGGCGCTTGCGGACCGCCTCCAGTCCCTCCAGGACCTGGATCTCCGATCCGCCGTATTCATGGTCCACCTGGGTTGTGCTGAGCTCGTTGAGTTCTGACATAGCGTTACCTCCGTTGTATGATGCAGGGCTGGGAAGGGAGGGAAAAGAGGAAGCCTTCTCTTTCCTCTCCGCTCCCAGCTCTTGTTCTGAATGGTCTGTTACTCAAAGGAATTCCGTTCCGCCCGGCTGAGCAGGGCGGAGGAGGACAGCTGGGAGATGTAAACAACAGGCGGCTCCCTGGTTCCTCCCACCAGGATAAAGGAACGCGGGAGATCATTTCCCAGCCAGACTGCCCGGCCCTCCCGTTCACACCGCTCCAGAAATTCCCGGGTCTTATAGGCCCAGCTGGCGTTGTCCAGATCAAAGATCCCCAGTATTTCCCTGCAGGGAACCACCACGGACTGGCCCAAATGAAGATACAACCGGCTCCCCCCCAATCTTTTACCGCCTGTTTCTCTTATCAATTACCTTCGGCGTCCAAACGTACTTCCACAGCCGCCAGCCCAAAAAGCAGCCTGCCAGCAGGAAAACACCCGGGATAAAGGGAAAAATGAAAAGCTGGGTCAATGGGGAGACATCCTCGCTCTCCCAGAGAGCAATCCGGCCCGCCGTAATGGCCGCGGCCAGCAGAACCGTCAGCACAGGGGGGAGGGCGCGCCACCACCGGCGGCGGGGCAGGCGGCAGGACAGATATTCCAAAACAACTCCCAGCAGAAGGGGGAGCAGGCAAAAAAATCCAAGAATGATGGGCATAGGCTCTCCTTATTTGCTGCTCTTTCTATGTACACAATCTTTGGCAAATTTTTTGATTTGGAAAACAGCCAGCCAGATCAGCCACAGGAGCAGAAAGTAAAATCCCCAATAGATCAAAATCCCAGGAAGCGGAATATCTTCTCCCAGCCAGATCAGGGAACAGAGCAGTCCCGCTATTCCAAGCCCCGGCATCAGGAGCAGCATCCATGTTTTTCTTGCAAATATGGAAAATATAAGCTGGAAAAAAAAGCCGACGCAAAAGGGGGTAAGCAAAAGAAAGACCGCAAACAGTCCAAAGGCCGCCAGCATGGGGGCAAGGAGTATTACGGACAGAAAACCCATGCTATGAATCCCCTTCTTTCCTTTTCTTTTTCAGCGGCCACACCGGACCCGCCGGAATTTCGTACAGAACGCAGCCCATAATCCAAAACAAAGCGGCCGAGACTGTATGCTGCCCCAAAAAGCCGCGGCCCAGGCCAAAAAAGCATATTCCGCCAGTAGAGCAAAAGCGCCTTCAGCATAGCTTAGCTCCTCTATCCATCAGACTTTTGGACCAGAGCCTCTCTTTTATACCAGCTGTCCTGCCTGAATATGGAAGGTCCTGCCCCCCTCCAGCCCCTCCAGCTTCTCCTCCTCGCAGCAGGTGATAAACACCTGTCCGCCCTGAATTCGGTTCAATACAAAGGATTGCCGCTTTGGGTCCAGCTCAGACAGCACGTCGTCCAGAAGCAGGACGGGCCACTCCCCGGTCTCCTCCTGAAAGATCTCCCGCTGGGCCAGCTTCAGGGAGAGGGCGGCGGTGCGGGTCTGTCCCTGAGATCCGTAGGTCTTGGCGGATACTCCATTGATGTCCACCAGCAGGTCATCCTTGTGGGGGCCGGACAGGCACTGCCGGGCGTCCAGCTCCGCCTGCCGGTGGGCCTGCTGATGCTCCAGCAGCCTGGGCAGCAACTCCTTGGGGGAGACCTGTGGATTTTCTATGGAGGACACCGTCTCATACCGGAGGGAGAGCTCCTCCCGGCCCCCGGAGAAATCCCGGTGGACAGCCGGGGCGTGCTCCTGAAGGCGGCGGATGAAGTGGGCGCGGTAATGGATCAGAATCGCGCCCACCTGCGCCATGCGCAGGCTGAAGTCATCCAAAGTCTGGAGCAGAGACGGATTTTCCTGCCAATCCCGGAGAATCCGGGTCTTATGCTCATAGAGACGACTGTATTCCGTCAGAGCCTGGGCATACCGTGGCCGCAGCTGGCAGATGGCAGTGTCCAAAAATCTGCGGCGGGCGGCTCCGCCCTCCCGGATCAGATACAGATCCTCCGGGCAGAACAGTACGGTGGTCAAAATCCCCGCCAGCTCTCCGGCCGTCTTAAGGCGGACACCGTTGGAAAAGAGCTGCCGCCCCCGGCCCCGGAACAGCCTGGCCTCCAGAGTAAAATCCCGGCCGCGGCTGGCTATTTCTCCCTTCAAAAAGGCGGAGTCGATTCCCATCTGGATCAGCTCCCGGTCATACCGGGCCCGATGGGACCGGGCGGAGGACAGATAAGCGACGGCCTCCAGCAGGTTGGTCTTTCCCTGGGCGTTATCCCCATAGATCAGATTCACTCTGGGATCAAAGGCGGCCTCCAGGTGGACATAGTTGCGGAAAAAGTCCAGCTCCAGCGATTTGACGATCATTGCACCAGCAGCTCCGTCTCCCCGTCA
The DNA here is from genome assembly GCA_904420465.1 of uncultured Clostridium sp. Lineage (GTDB taxonomy): Bacteria > Bacillota > Clostridia > Oscillospirales > Oscillospiraceae > Lawsonibacter. The sequence continues at coordinate 35,230 of CAJFVL010000007.1, read as the reverse complement.
ATGGCCGCACGGTCCCCGGGCCGCAGCTTCTTTCCCCGCATAGTGCAAACTTCTCCATTGACCGTGACCCGGCCCTCCTGAATGATCCGCTTGGCGTCTCCGCCTGTCTCCACCGCTCCGGCAAACTTCAGCAGGTCCTGGAGCTTGATGAATTCGGTGTGGATATGAATCGTTTCGGTCTGCATAGCATCATTCCTTGCATTATGTTCTGATGAGACTTTCCCTTCTCCCCGTTTATCCGCCTTTCAGATACTTCTGCGTGTAGGGGCACACGGCAAAGCAGAGTCCGCACAGGTCCACCTCCATGCCCGTGGCCTGCTTCATCCGGGAAATCTGCGTTTTTTTACATACCTCTTTGCGGAGGATCTCCGCCCTCTCCGTTCCCACGGTCCAAAGCGTGCCTTTCAGCGCACCGCCGGGACACCGGTTCACACAGACGGAGCACCCTCCGCAGCGGCTGGCATTGACCGGCCGGTCGGCCGGCAGCGGCGCGTCGGTCAGGAGGCTGGAGATTCGGACCGCACTGCCATACTGCGGGGTCACAAGCAGGCAGCTCTTTCCGATCCAGCCCAGCCCAGCCCGGGTGGCCACCGTCTTATGGGGCAGGAGCGTACACCAGTTTTCATCCTTTTTTACCACCTTTGTGGTGTTGGCCCAGGCCTGAAATCCGGCTTTTTTCAGAAATTCCGCCCCACATTCCACGATCTCGTCCAGCCGGGCGTTCAAGGCGTGGTAGGCGTCGTAATATTCCCTGGTGGGCGTTGTCTGCAGGTCCAGGACAATATTCCTGGACACCGGAACGGCCACCGAGACGCCAGTGATCAACGCCCCGTCCACGATCCCGCGCAGATCTCCCACGCCCATCAATTCGGCGCCCTTTTCCCGCAGCAGGGCAAACAGAGATTTCAACGGCCGGAGCGGACTGGGGAAAATCTTTAGACTCCTTCCACGCACTCCTGAAGCAGCTCATACAGCTCCGGAAACACCTTCTTCAACGCCACCGGCTTCTCCGTCCTCCGGCTGTAAAAGAAGTGGGAGGAGGTTCCGACTGTATGGAGCGTCCCCGTCTCTGCGTCAGTCATCCGGTACTCCAGCACCAGCCGGGCCGGGGTGAGTTTGATGACCTTCATCTCAATGGCCAGGGTCTGTCCAAATTTGGTGGTTTTCTTGTAGGAGCAGGAGACGTCGGTGAGGGCAAAGTCAATCCCCGCCGCCGTGGCCTTCTCATAGCCCCAGCCGAGCTGCTCCAGAAAATCGGTGCGGGCCTCCTCCATCCAATGGATGTAATTGCCGTGGTAGACCACGCCCATGCCGTCTGTTTCATAAAACTGCGCCTTACGCAGATAGGGCTTCCAGGTCATGTCACATTCCCGCCTTCAGCCGTACCGGCAGCACCATATAGATGAAATTCTCCTCCCCTTCGGCGGGCAGAATCACGCAGGGAGCCACACCGGAGGTAAACTCCAGCCTCACCCGGTCCGCTGGAGCGTTTTTCAGAGCGTCCATCAGATATTTATTGTTAAAACCGATTTCCAACCCCTGGCCATCGCCGCTGATGGGGCACTGGTCGGCTGCATCCCCAATGGCAGTTTTGGTGGTGATGGATACCATCCCATCTCCGAACACACAGCGCAGGGGGCTTTTCAGCTTTTCGCTGATAATCAGGGAGACCCGTTCAATAGAAGAGAGGAGTGCACGGCTCTCCACCTCCACATGGATGGTGTTGTTCCGCGGAATCGCATTGCGGTAGGCCAAAAATTCTCCCTCCAGCCGGCGGCATACCAGCAGAGTATCTCCCGTTTGGAATAGAATGTGCCGGGCCCCCTGGATGACGGTGACATGCTCCTCCCCGGAGCAGATCCGCTCTACCTCACTGAGAGCGGTGCCGGGCACGACAAAGGAAAAATCCTCCGCTCCCTTCTTTTCCTCTACCGGCTCCCGCCGCAGAGCCAGCCGGTAGCCGTCCACCGACACGATGGTCAGGCCTGCGCTGTCCACTTCAAAGAGAGAGCCGGTATGAATGGGGCGGCTCTCGTTGTCGCTGACGGCAAACAATGTCTGCCCAATCATGGAGCGCAGCGTGGGCTGGGGAAGGGTGAGGGTATTTTGCTGATCCACCGTGGGCAGTTCAGGGAATTCCTCCGGACCAGTGCCTAAAATATTGAATTCAGACAGACCGCACTTGATGTTGACCATATAATCGCTGGAAAAGAATACCACCATGTCATCAGGCATTTTGCGTACAATTTCACCGAACAGCCGGGCGGAGAGAACCAGGGAGCCTTTTTCCTGAATCTCAGCCGGAACGGTGACTTGGATTCCGGTTTCCAGGTTATAGCCGGTCAGGCGCAGCTGCTCGCCTGCCTCGATCAGAATGCCTTCCATGGCGGGGATGGAGCTTTTGGATGCGACTGCCCGGGAGGCGGTAGAAACCGCGGCAGACAGCAGAGCCTTTTCGCAGGAAAATTTCATGGGGGGACCTCCAGTCTTTCTCCCTCTGCCGGGGAGAGGATTTCATTTTTTTAGTAACAGTAGTCCGTAGGAAAAAAAGTTGTGGAAAAATGGAGCTAAGCCTTGGGGCTGTAAGGAAACAGGCTCAACAGGGGGTGTGGAAGAAAAGAGGCGGCTTTCCACAGCATGCCGGAAGAAGAGAAATTTTCCCCATTTATCCACACACAATGCACAGAAGCTGTGGAAAATGAGGCTGTTATTCGTAGCGGCTGTTGATGTTGGCGATGATGTCTTTGATGATTTCCATTTTCTCCGGGTCGTTTTTAGACAGCTCTTCAATTCGCTCGATAGAGTGAAGAACGGTGGTGTGATCCCGGTTATCAAATTCCCGGCCGATTTCCTTCAGGGAGAGGTTGGTCATGCGGCGGATCAGATACATGGCAATCTGGCGGGCCAGGGAAATGTCCTTTGACCTGCCCTGCCCCCGGAGGGTGGCGGGATCAATGTTGTAGAATTTGCAGACCTCGTCGATGATGACGTCGGCAGTCGGGACGATGTCCGGCTTGTCTTTAAACATGTCCTTGACGGCCCGAATGACAGTTTCTTTGTCCACCGCGTCTCCCATCAGATCCTGATAGGCCATGATCTTGTTGACGGTGCCCTCAATCTGCCGCACATTGGCGGTAATGTTCTCCGCGATCAGCTGAAGGAGGAATTCAGGCAGCTCCACCCCCATGCGGATGGCCTTGTTTTTGATAATGGCCATCCGGGTTTCATAATCAGGAGGCTGAATATCAGCCAGAAGCCCCCATTCAAACCGGGTTTTCAGGCGGTCCTCCAGGCGCAGCATCTCCTTGGGCGGTCGGTCGGAGGTAAATACGATCTGTTTTTTCAGCTCGTACAGCGTGTTGAAAGTATGAAACATCTCCTCCTGGGTGGAGTCCCGGCCGGCAATAAACTGTACGTCGTCCATCAAAAACACGTCGGCGCCACGGTATTTTTCCCGAAACTCCGCGTTGCGCCCCTCCCGGATGGCCTGGATCAGCTCATTGGTGAAGGTATCCCCTTTGATGTAGACCACTTTATATTCCGGGTGCGCGTCATGGATGGTGTGGGCGATTGCGTACAGAAGATGTGTCTTTCCCAAGCCGGATTCCCCATAGATAAACAGGGGATTGTAGCTCTTGCCCGGGTTGTCGGCCACGGCTCGGGCGGCGGCGTGGGCAAATTTGTTGGAGGAACCCACAACAAAGCGCTCAAATGTGTATTCTTCTGTTCCAGGCAGAAAGCTGTCCTGTTTCGGCCCGCGGTAGGAGCCGGTTTCCTCCTGGGTGAGAACGACAACATCGAAATCAGAGGAGAACAGCTCATAGAGCGCTTTTTGAATAAAGGGGACGTATCTAGAGGCTATGATATCCCGTTTAAAGGGCGTGGGGGAGCAGAGAACGAAGCGGTCCTCCTCCAGAGCGACAGCGAAAGCGTCGTCAAACCAGGTGGAGAGGGTTGTGGCGGTCATCTCCGGCTGCAGCAGCTCCAGCACCTTGGTCCAGACATCGGCGGCAGGGTTCATGGAATTCCTCCTTAGAAAGCGGTTCGGCGCTCCCCGGTGATCAGGGGAGAAAAAAGCGCAGACTTTTAAAGCGCCTCCTCTGCAGGACAGAGAAGGCGGCGGGCAAGGTGCGCACAGGCCGGAATTTTGATAAGAACATTATAGCAAACAGCGGCTTCTGCCGCAAGGGATTCCCCTTATTTTTTATATATAAGTGTATTAGGATAATGCTTTAGGTAAAGGATAACTTGTGTTGAATCAGAAATTGCATACAAGATATAGCAGATCGGTAAAAAAAGAAACAAATTTTAGGTGGGAGCGGCGAAAATGTGGTTGACAGGGCTTGTCTTTATCGTCTATAATAATGATCGCGTCCCTGCAGAGGGATTTTTCTGCCTATTTTCAAAAATTCGGCCGTATGCTGGGCCGAGGCAAGAGAGCAGACCGCAGCCGGAAACGGCTGTTGCTGAGCCGGACAAGCCGGCTTGAGTTTAGATGAGGAGGTGTCCCCTATGCTTCGTACCTATCAGCCCAAGAAGCGCCAGCGTTCCAAGGAGCATGGCTTCCGCAAGCGCATGGCTACCCGAAATGGCCGCAAGGTTTTGGCCCGCCGCCGCGCCAAGGGCCGCGTCCGCCTGACCCACTGACATGGCGGAGGGCCGCTCCGCGGCGAGCGGAATCCCAGATGCCCGAAGCATTGCGCGGGAAGAGGACACATACCGGATCATGACGCAGCGAGAGGGGCGTGGGAGCAATTCCCCCGCCCCCGTATGCGTATCTGAGTCTTTTGTCTCTTTGAAAAGCCGCCTCTCTCTGTTTTAGGCTGGAGGAAGCGTCATGAAGCATACAGTAGCACTAAAACAGAATCATGAGTTCCGGCGGCTGTATCACAAGGGAAAAAGTGCAGTTTCCCCTTATTTTGCCATCTACTGCAGAAAGACCCGCCGCCCTGTTTCCAGGCTGGGCATCACCACGGGAGTCAAGCTGGGCAACGCGGTGAAGCGCAACCGGGCCCGCCGCCGAATCCGGGAGCTGTACCGCACCAATGAGCAATGTTTTTCTTCTGGCTGGGATGTGGTAATTGTGGCCCGGGTCCGCTCGATCTATGGCCGGTATGGCGAGATGGAGCGCAGCTTTCTTCAGCTGATGAAAAAGCTGGGATTGATGGATTTGGAAAAGGGGAGGACGGAATGAAGCGCCTCTTGCTGTCTGCAATCCGGTTTTATCGCCGCTGTATCTCCCCATTGCGCCCTCCTTGCTGCCGGTTTATTCCAACCTGCTCGGAATACGCTCTTGAGGCGGTGGAAAAATATGGTGTTTGGAAGGGAAGCTGGCTGGCGCTGCGCCGCCTGCTGCGGTGTCATCCATTTCATAAACAGGAGTCCATCGAATATGATCCGGTGCCCTGAGGGGTTCTCCTGTCCAACGACATAAATGGAGGTATTGTTTCGTGGGTATTATCCTAAGACCCTTTGCCATGCTGCTGCTCTGGTTTTACGATATATTCAGCAGCTATGGTATCGCACTGATCCTGTTTGCCGTTGTAATTAAGCTGGTTCTGTTCCCTGTTACGCTGAAGAGTAAGAAGAGCATGATCCAGATGAACCTGCTCTCCGGCAAAATGCAGCAGCTGCAAAAGCAGTACGGCAAGGACCGTGAACGGTATAATCTGGAAATTCAGAAGCTCTATGAGAAGGAAAAGGTCAACCCCATGGGCGGGTGCCTGTGGTCCCTGATCCCTCTGATTGTGCTGATTGCCCTGCTCTATATTATCCGGGAACCGTTGACAAACTTTATGGGCCTGACCGCCGACCAGATTGGTCTGCTGGCTGATCAGCTGGATTGGTCCACGGTGGCCGTCACCAACGGCTGGGTAAGCCAGAGCGTTATGGATGGGCTCCTGGAGCAGGTAAGCAATGGAGAAATACAGTATGTATTTCAAAATGGGGCGTATAACCAGCTGTATCTGCTCTCCCTGGTGAATGAGAGCAATCTGGCCTCCCTGCAGGCCGCGCTGGGCGACGCAGGGTCAAACCTCTTTATCATGGACTTCACCTTCCTGGGACTGAATCTGGCCAGTATTCCCAACTGGCAGTTCTGGGCGGGAGGGATTACCCCCTCGTCCGTCGGTCTGTTTTTCCTTGCCATCTTGTCTGCCGCGGTCTCTTTCGTGTCCATGAAGGTGTCCATGGCGACAAACAAACTGAACAATAAGCAGGCACAGAGCGACCAGGTGGAGCGCACCAACCGGATTATGATGTACACCATGCCGCTGATGTCCCTGTGGATTGGCTTTACGGTGCCTGCCGGTCTGTCCATCTACTGGATTACCCAGTACCTGATCAATATGGTGCAGGAGCTGATTTGCTCCCGTCTGCTTCGTAAGGATTATGAAGCGGCCCGCAGGGCGGCAGAGGAACGGGAGCGTCAGGAGAAGGAAGAGGAGAAGCGGCGCAAGGAGGAGGCCCGTCTGGAGCGCGCCCGCCGTATTGAGGAAGAGAAGAAAAACAGGGGAAAGAAAAAGCCGGGGCAGAAGAAAAGGGATGAGGAGCCTGAGCAGGACGGCGTCAATAAAAATGACAGCCGTGAAGGAATCCGGGCCTATGCCCGGGGCCGCTCTTATGTTCCGGATCGCTTCGGCGGCGTGACCCCCTATCAAGACCCGGATGAGCAGATCCGCGCCTTGGCAGAGGCCCAGGAGGCCGCCAAGGGGAAGAAAAAGGGGAAGGAAGCCCCTGTTCCGGAGAACGCAGAGCAGAAGGCTGAACAGGAGAACCAGGAATCCCCGGCGGATCGCTTCCATGGAGAGGAAGAACCTGCCGCTCTGACTGGAGAGACTGCGGAGGCTGCCGGTGAGGAAGCATCTGCTGAGGCTGTGGAGACGGAGCAAGAGAACATCCAGTCGGAGGACACAGAGCCGGAGGAAGATCAGCAGGATGGCTCTGAGGACGAGGCGGATCAGAACAAGGAGGTCTGAGCACATGGAAAAATGGATTGAGACCACCGGGCGGACTGAAGAGGATGCCATTTCCGCCGCTCTGTTCCAGCTGGGGCTGGAACGGGACGACGTTTCCGTGGAGGTTGTGGAGCGGGCAAAGGCTGGCTTTTTAGGATTTGGGAGCAATCCGGCCAAAGTGCGCGTCCGCTATGAGGATGACAATGGAACGCCCCGTCCGCTGCGGGACCCCCTGGAAGAAGAATTGTTTTCCACAGGAAATGCGCAGCTTGGGCAGGAGAATAAAAAAGAGGCCGAGCCGCCTAAACCTGAACAGGAGCCCGTTGTGGAAGCGGCTGCGCCCGTGGAAGAAGAGACTATTTTGACGGCAAAGCCGGGATGGCAGCCCCACCGTCAAAAGGGGGAGACACATTCCGTCCAGCGCAGTGACCGGCCGGTGAAGAAGCCAAAGGCGTCCCGAACAGAGCTGCAGGAGGGGGATGAGGTCATTATCGGTGCCTCTTCCGCTCCAAAGGCGGAGCAGGCCCCGTTGAAGCCGGCCTCCGGAGAGGACGAGAAAGCCGCAAAAATTGTTCAGTTTCTCACCGGGCTGATGGAGCGGCTGGAGGTCCAGGCAGTCCCAGAGGTCTATGTGGGAGAAGAGGGCAGCTATAAGGTTATCCTTCAGGGAAAGGACCTGGGGTCGGTGATTGGACGCCGGGGTGAAACCCTGGACGCCATCCAGCAGCTGACCAGCTATGCTGTCAATCATGGCCAGTCCGAGCGGGTGCGCATCCATGTGGACGCGGAGGGATACCGGGCCAAACGGGAGGAATCCCTGTGCCGGCTGGCCGTCAAGGTGGCGGGCAAGGTGGTCCGATACCGGAAGAATATGACGCTGGAGCCCATGAATGCCTATGAGCGTCATGTGATCCATACCGCCCTGCAGGATTACCCCAATGTCACCACTTATTCCACCGGCGTAGAACCAAACCGCCGCACTGTGGTAGCCTATGCCCCGGGGCAGAAGTAAACAGATACCCTATATAAGCGGCTGGGAGTTTTTCTCCCGCCGCTTTTCTTTTGGAGGTGTTTCGATTGACTCCGCTTTATGATGCCCTGCGGGCTTATACTGACAGTGATCCCGTCCGCTTCCACATGCCTGGACACAAGGGGAAGCCTATTCCCATCCCCGGACTGGATACCGCTGCCCGTCTGGATGTGACGGAACTGTCCTCCACGGGAAATTTGTACTGCGCAGGAGAGCCCTTTGACAGAGCGCAGCGGCTGTGGGCGGAGCGGTTTGGTTTTGAGTCCTGTCAGTTTCTCACCGGCGGCTCCACAATGGGAATTTATACCGGCCTGGCCCTTTGCTGTGCACCGGGGGACCAGATTCTGGTGGACAGGGGCTGTCATCAGGCGGTTTTTCATGCCATGGCTCTGCTGGAGCTGGAGCCGGTTTATTTGGAGCGCCCCTGGCTGCGGGAGGAGAATCTGGCGGGTCCGATATCCCTGCCGGCGGTGGAGGAAGCGCTGAGCCTGCATCCGAATATCAAAACAATTTGTATAACCTCTCCGACTTATGCCGGTGTGTTGTCAGATGTGGCAGGGATCTCCGCACTGGCCCGCCGGCAGGGGAAAAAACTGTTTGTGGACGGCGCCCATGGGGCGCACCTGCCGTTTCTGGGTCTGACGCCTTTTCAGGGCGCGGACGCGGCCGTGGTCAGTGCTCATAAGACGCTCCCGGCTCTGGGACAGTCCGCTCTGCTGTTTACCAACGGAATAGATCCGCTCCGGGTGCGCAGAGCCGCCTCTGTATTTGGAACCTCAAGTCCCTCTTATTTGATTCTGGCCAGCATAGACGCTTCCCGGGCCTGGCTGGAGGAGAGCGGGGGAGCAGAGGGGTATCAGCTGACCGCCCTGCGGGTCGCGGAGCTGAGACGGCGGTTCCCTTCTCTGGGGAGCAGTCAAAGAGAGGGACTTGCTCTGGACCCGACCCGGTTCACTCTCTCCGCCAGGGATGGACGGGCCCTGGCGGAACAGCTGGAGAGAGAGGGCATTGTTCCGGAGATGTCAGACAGCGGACATGTTGTTTTGATCTGTACGCCTCAGGATCTGGACAGCAGTTTGAGCCGCCTGGAGTCTGCCCTGGAACAGCATCGGGACCAGCTGGGGATCGGACCGGTGATTCCGCCGCCTCCGCTGCCCAGGCGGGTCTGTTCCGTCCGTCAGGCCGTTTTTGGAGAGACCGAGGTTCTGCCACTGGAACAGTGTGAAGGACGGGCTGCGGCATATCAGCTGGCCCCTTATCCGCCGGGGGTGCCGGTGGTGGCTCCAGGGGAGCTCATTACAAAAAAAGAGCTTTCTTATTTGGATAAAATAGGCTATAATAATCAGGAAGTATCGGTGGTCCTGCGTCGCTGAAGGCCGCCAAAGGATCGGGCGGAGCCTGGAAAACGGGAGGAAAAGGACCATGGAGCTGTCTGCTCTGGCGGGAAACCGCCGTCTGAAGGAACAGTTGGCAGGGCAGGAGGAGAGGCATGGGCTGTCCCATGCGTATATTCTCTCCGGCCCCCCCGGCTCCGGGCGGCATACGCTGGCCCGGCTGCTGGCCGCCGCTATGGTATGTACCGCGCCGCCGGCGGAACGCCCCTGCGGCCGGTGCGCCGCCTGCCGAAAGGTAAATGAAGAGATCCATCCTGATGTCATAACGCTATCCGGCGCTGGTGAAAATAAACCCATTTCGGTGGATCAGGTGCGTGCCCTGCGGGCCGACGCCTATATCCGCCCCAATGAAGGGGAGCGCAAGGTATACCTGCTGGAAAGAGCGGAGGAGATGAACGCCTCTGCCCAGAATGCCATGCTCAAGCTGCTGGAAGAGGGACCGCCTTACGCTGCTTTTCTGCTGCTGTCTGAAAACAGCTCCGCCCTTCTCCAAACAGTGCGCTCCCGGTGTGAGGAACTGGCCCTTGCGCCGGTTTCTCCTCAGGAGGGGGAGCAGTGGCTGTCCCGTCGGTTTCCCAACCGGACGGCGGAGGAACGGCGGCAGGCGGCTTTAGACTGCCAGGGCATACTGGGCCGGGCAGTGGAGCAGCTGGAAGGCAGGCAGACAGAGGCGAACGGGCGGCAGCTGGCTGAAAGGCTGGTTCAGGTCTTGGCCGACGGAAATGAGCTGGGATTGATGGAGCAGGCCGCGGCACTGGAGAAGATGGGCCGGGAGGAACTGCTTCAGGTTCTGGATTCTTTGGAGGTCTGCCTGACAGAGCGGATGACCGCCGGCGGCAGGCGGCGCAGGCTGCTGCGGGCGGCGGAGCTGGTGCGGAGCCTGCGCGGGGCGGCCAAGCTGAATGTCTCTTCCGGCCAGCTGGCTGGCTGGCTGTGCGCAGGCACGTTTCTGGAAAATCAAGCATGAGCGCCGCCGGTTTTGAGCCATGCAGTCTGGGTTTATATGGTACGGGATCGGAGCAGGTTTTGGACACAGGCGGTCATTTTTTAGAGGGACCGGGTTATCTGGTTTCGTTTGCGGACTGGGGTCCCCATTGGACCCGGAGGTCTGGCGCCAGGCCGTTAATAAGGAGGATTTATGGTTGAAATTATCAGCGTCCGCTTTAAGGAAGGCGGAAAGCAATATTATTTTAATCCCAATGGGGAGCAGTTTCAGGTGGGGCAGGGAGTGATTGTAGAGACAACCAGAGGCACGGAGTATGCCCTCTGCTCCCAGGCAAACACCATGGTGGATGAGATCGAGCTGACCGCTCCGCTGCGCCCGGTGGTACGCCGGGCCACCCCTGAGGACGAGATAACCCGGGAAAAGAATCAGGAGCGGGAGTCCTGGGCCTTTCAGCTGTGCCAGCAGAAGATCGCCGAGCACGGTCTGGATATGAAATTGGTGGAGGCCCAGTACAGCTTCGAGGGGAACAAGGTCCTGTTCTTCTTCACCTCGGAAGGGCGGGTGGATTTCCGGGCCCTGGTGAAGGATCTGGCCAGCGCCATCCATGCCCGCATCGAGCTGCGCCAAATCGGCGTGCGGGACGAGGCCAAGATGCTGGGCGGTCTGGGAATCTGCGGCAAGCCGTTCTGCTGCTCTCAATTTTTGGAGGAGTTTCAGCCTGTGTCCATTAAAATGGCCAAGACACAGAATCTCTCCCTCAATCCCACCAAGATTTCGGGGACCTGCGGCCGTCTGATGTGCTGTCTGAAGTTTGAACAGGAGGCCTATGAGGATCTGGTCAAGCGGTCTCCCCGGCAGGACTCCTTCGTGGAGACGCCTGACGGAGCGGGGACCGTTTCTTCGGTAAACCTGCTGCGTCAGACTGTTCAGGTACGGCTGGAGTCCGCCCCGGAGACACCGAAGTGCTACCAGAATTGTGAGATATGTGTGATCCGCAGCGGTAAGGGGAAGCGTCCGGAGGGCTATGTACAGCCCCCCCTGGAGGAGCTGGCGAAGCTGCGCCGGCCTGCCGCTGAGCCGGCGGCGGAGACAGCGGGGCAGCCCCGGACAGTACAGGAGCAGGTGGAGAATGATAAGCATGGCTTTGCTTCAGAGGCCCAGCAGCGGGATGGAAGCCGGCCAAGCCGCCGCAGGCGCCGCAGAGGCGGAGAGCATAGTGAGCAGCCATCTAAAGAGGAGCAGGCCCAGAGGCAGCAGAAAAAGCAGGGAGAGAGCCCTGTTCAGGATGGTTCTGAAGAGAGCAAGGGTGCGGCACGCAGGCCGGCCCGCCGCAGGAGACGCCGTCCCAAAGGGGAGGGAGGGGGAAAGTCAGCTGCTCAGAGCGAATAGGACCGAACGCGTAACGGAGTGATAAGCCTAGGCCGGACCGGAAGAGGAGGGTCCGGCCTTGCGCCGGGAGGAGGAAAAACGGTGGAGGCCTTTGGCAATGCAGTCTCGGCGGTGGCGGTGCTGCTTGTGCTCACTCTGGTGGGCTACCTTATGGGAAAACTGGGGTGGCTGGGTCCCGCGGAAAAGAAGTTTTTGGGGCGCTATATCATTAACATTGCCGTCCCCTGCAACTGTATTTCCGGGGTGTTGGGACGGCTGGACCGGGATATGCTGGGAGAGGCCGGCTGGCTGCTGCTGCTGGCATTTGGGCTGATGATTATCTGCCTGCTCTTTGCCTCCCTGCTGGCGGCGCTGCTGCGGCTGCCGAAAAACCGGCGGGGGATTTTTATCTCCATGAGCGGCATGTCCAGCTGTCTGTTTGTGGGTCTGCCCCTGGGGACCCAGCTCTTTGGCGATGTATGTATTCCATACGTCATGATTTACTATCTGGCCAACGCCACGCTCATTCAGACGGTGGGAGTTGCGCTGATCGAGAGATCCGGTACCGGCGGCGGGCTGCGGCCGGCGGATTTTCTGAAGGATCTGATAAAAAAACCCCCGATTGTTACGATTTTGATCTGCGTGCTGCTGTTGGTGCTTGGCGTGGAGCTGCCAGGCGTTGTGATGACCAGCGCCGAATATATCAGCGGTTCGGTTTCCCCCCTGGCGCTGATCTACACTGGATATGTGACATACGAATTGGGGCTGCGCAACCTCCGGCTGGAGCGGGGACTGCCCACACTGACGCTGGTCCGTCTGGCTGCGGCTCCTCTGATCTGCGCGGGATTATGCGCCCTGGCGGGGGCAGAGGGTTTGAGCCGGGATGTGTTTGTCATGCAGAGCGGACTGCCTGTATTCACTCAGGGGCCGGTATTGGCCGGGGCCTATGGAGCGGATGACCAGTATGCTGCCTCTGCTGTGGTACTGACCACCATTGGCTGCTTTTTGACGATTCCGGTCATGATGTTTCTGTTGGGGGGATAGCGACGATGTGGATGCTGCTGACAATCCTGACTGCGGCAGCGGGCGGCCTGTTTCTGCTGCGCTGCCGGGTGCCGGGCGGGATGCTGGTGGGAGCCATCCTGGGGGTGGCGGTCCTGAATCTGGTTACCGAGCAGGCCTTTCTCTATCCCCAGGCGCGGGTGGCGGCTCAGGCGCTGACGGGGGCCTATATCGGCTGCATGGTGACCCGGGAGGACGTAGTCCGGCTGCCCAGGCTTCTCCCGCCCTATCTGGTGATCATGGTCAGCTTTCTGGTGCTGAATCTTGCCATGGGGGCCTTTATGTATTGGGTCACCGACTATGATCTGCTTACTTGCCTGTTCTGCACCGCGCCCGGGGGCGTGTCCGACACGCCGCTGATTGCCATGGATATGGGGGCGGACGGCTCCGTGGTGGCGGTGATGCAGTTTGTGCGGATGATATTCGGGCTGACCTGTCTCCCCACCATCATTCTCCTGTCTGACCGGGTTCTGGAGCCGGAGGCGGCCCAGGAGATGGAGGCCCGGGCCAAGGAGCTGCACCAGAATGAGCCGAAAAAGAAAAACCGGACCAGACGGCCCACGCTTCTGGGGTTTCTTCCCACCTTCTGCGTGGCCCTTGCCGCCGCCGCTTTGGGAAAGCTCTCTGGGATACCGGCAGGGGCCATGTCCGCCTCTCTGCTGGTGACAACTGTCTTGCACCTGACGGGCCACTGCCCAGGGATGCCCATGTGGCTGCGCCGGGTGGCCCAGGTCATTTCCGGCTGCTGCATCGGCTCCAGTATCACCCGGGCGCAGGTGGTTCAGATGAAGCAGCTGGCGCTGCCGGCGGTGGTGCTGTGCGCCGGATACATCATTTGCTGTATTGGGATTGGGCTGCTGGTCAGCAGGCTGTTCCATATCCAGCTGCGGGAGTCCATGCTCACCCTGGCTCCGGCCGGGGCGACCGAGATGGCGCTGATCGCCAATGATCTGGGGCTGGAAAACAGCACCAATCTGGTAGTGCTCCAGATCTGCCGGCTGGTGGGGGTGCTGGTGGTTTTCCCTCAGATCTTTCATCTCATCCTTATCGTATTGGCATAGCGCAGTATTTGCAAAAAGGGCCCGCCGCAGATGCGGCGGGTCTTGATATTTTATTCAGCAAAAGCTGTTTTCCAAGGTGCCGATACCCTGGATCGAAACCGATACCCGGTCGCCGGGCTGCAGCCAATTCTTCCGGTTTGCCGGATAGCCCTGCATGACGCCCTCCGGCGTGCCGGTGAAGATCAGGTCTCCGGGCAGCAGGGTGAAGTGGCGGGACAGGTCGGCGATGATTTGGGGGAGGGAAAAGATCATGTCGGAGGTGTTGGAGCGCTGCCGCACCTCTCCGTTGACGGTGCTGGAGATATCCAGGCTGCCGGGGTCCAGACTGTCGGCGGTGACCAGACAGGGACCCACGGGGGCGAAGCCGTCAAAGGTCTTGGACAGCAGCCACTGGCCGCCCCGGGCAAACTGCAGGTCCCGGGTGGACAGGTCGTTGCCGCAGGTATAGCCGAACACATAGTCCAGCGCCTCCGCCTCAGACACCTCCCGGGCGGGCTTTCCGATTACAGCTACCAATTCTGCCTCGTAATCATACTCTTTGTATTCATTGGGCAGATGAATACACGTCCCATCGGCGGTTAGGGCGTTCTGGAATTTGTTGAACAGTACCGGGGCAGGGGGGAGGGCCAGTCCGCACTCCTGGGCGTGGCGGCGGTAGTTCAGGCCGATGCACAGGATGCGGGGCGGGTCAGAGACCACCAGGGCCAGCTTGACCGCTTCGGCCTGGAAAACACAGACCGGTTCCTGGGTGAGGGGCTCCAGCAGCCTCCGGCACTCTGACAAGCCCAGGGAGAGGGCGGCGGCCATGTCCGCCGGAGCGGTTCCGCCCCTGCGGGCAGCCTCGGCCGCTGCGTCCACAATGCCGCCTTCGGTCTGAATCCCCAGGGCGGGGCGGCCCTCCCGCCGGAATTGTACCAGCTTCAAAACATATCTCTCCTTTTCCGCTGCGTTCAGGATGGGAAAATCAGGCCTCTTGGGCAAACTGCCGCATGGCCTGGTAAAGGGCATCGGCGGAGTCGCCGTCCTGGAAATCCTGTCCCCCCTGGGACAGGGGCGCGTCCAGAGAAAAGTCCATTTCACTGCCCACGGACTGGATCAGGTCATCCAGCGGGCCGCCGTCCAGCGCGCCGCCGCGGATGGGGAGAATTTCCCACCCGCGAATCCCCGTGACCTGGAGGCTGGGGGGCAGCTCCAGCCGGGATTCTCCTTCCTTCTGGGGGACGTATTGGGGGGAGGTCTCCCCGGTGTCGGCAAGCCACAGGTCATGCTCCGGGGAATCGGCTAAGATGACAGGCTGGGCCTCTCTCCCGTACAGAACCAGGGAGTCGGAGGACTCCAGGATCTGGCAGAGCTGTGCCGAGGCCTCCTCCAGCTTCTCAGCTGGCTGGTCAGTGAAGGGCTGCAGGTCGCTGATCCCTACCCATACGGCGATGCAGTCGCCCGGGTCAAACCAGGGGGAGGTGCTGACTCCAAATACCTCCTCCACGGTGGCCAGGAGCACGACGGACTCGTACCCCGCGGCCTGGTACCGGTGCTCCAATACCTGGTCCACCGTGACCGCACACAGGGCGTAGGGGTCCTGGTGGTCGAGGGAGTGGGTCTCGCTGAAATAGAGGGCCCGAGAGCTGCCCGGGTCCTCAGAGGGGACCTGTCCGCAGCCGGAGAACAGCAGGCAGCAGGCCAGCAGAGCGCAAAAAATCAGCTTTTTCACGTCGCACCTCCATGTGTTAGAGAGAAAAAGACTTCTGAAATGCGGAGCACCCGATGGACGAATCTTTGTGTCTGCCATTGTACCATATCCGTCTCCATCGGACAAGGGGCGGTGAAAAAGGATCCCGCGGCGCCGCTGTCTGCGGCGCCGCGGAGGGCATGAAAACGGTCAGCCTTCTGCTTCGTCCTGCTCCATGCGGGTGACGGCAATGGACAGGTCGTCCAGCTGCTTCTGATCCACGGTGTCGGGGCAGGCCATCATTAGGTCGGAGGCGTTCTGCACCTTGGGGAAGGCGATGACGTCCCGGATGGAGGGGGCGCCCGCCATCAGCATGCACAGCCGGTCCAGGCCGTAGGCCAGGCCGCCGTGGGGGGGTGCGCCGTACTGGAAGGCGTTGACCAGGTGGCCAAAGCGCTCCTGGATGTCCTCCTCGCTGATGCCCAGGGCCTGGAAGGCCTTCTCCTGCATCTCGGGGGTGTTGATGCGGATGGAGCCGCCGCCCAGCTCGGTACTGTTGAGCACGATGTCGTAGGCCCGGGCACGGCAGTGGGCCTTGTCGGTGAGAATCTTGTCCTCGTCCTCCACCATGGGGGCGGTGAAGGGGTGGTGCATGGCCTGGTACCGGCCCTCCTCCTCGGACCACTCGAACATGGGGAACTCAGTCACCCACAGGAACTTGAAGTCCTTGGGATCCAGGATGCCAAGCTGGCGGGCCACCTCGCACCGCAGGGCGCCCAGGGCGGCCCAGACCACCTCGTTCTTGGCGTCGCCCACGATCAGGACCAGGTCGCCGTCCTTGGCGCCGGCCCGCTCCAGAATGGCCCTGTTCTCCTCCTCGGTGAGGAACTTCTGGTAGGAGCTGGTGACCTCGCCCCCGTGGAGCCGGGTCCAGGCCAATCCCTTGGCCTTGTAGGTCTTGACGAACTCCACCAGCTTGTCGATCTTCTTCCGGGGGAAGGCCTCGCCGCCCCCCTCCACGTTGATGAGCCGCACCGAGCCGCCGGCGGCCACCGGGCCGGAGAACACCTGGAAGGCGCAGTCCTTCACAATGTCGCTGATGTCTTTCAGCTCAAAGCCGAAGCGCAGGTCGGGCTTGTCCGAGCCGAAGCGGTCCATGGCCTCCTGCCAGGGCATGCGCAGGAAGGGGGTCTGGACGTCCACGTCCAGCACCTCCTTGAACACCCGCTTCAGGAACCCCTCCTGGATGGACATGATGTCGTCCTCGTTGATGAAGGACATCTCCAGGTCGATCTGGGTGAACTCGGGCTGGCGGTCGGCCCGCAGGTCCTCGTCCCGGAAGCAGCGGGCGATCTGGAAGTAGCGGTCAAAGCCGGAGAGCATCAGCAGCTGCTTGTACTGCTGGGGGGACTGGGGCAGGGCATAGAACTTGCCGGGGTGGACCCGGCTGGGCACCAGATAGTCCCGGGCCCCCTCTGGGGTGGATTTGGTGAGGATGGGCGTCTCGATCTCTAAAAAGCCGTTCTCGTCAAAGTAGTCCCGGGCGATCTTGGTGATCTTGTGCCGGGTGGCGATGGCCTGCTGCATCTCGGGGCGGCGCAGGTCCAGATAGCGGTACTTCAGCCGCAGCACGTCGTTGGCCTTGGAGTGCTCCACAATCTCGAAGGGTGGGGTCTCGGACTTTGCCAGCAGCCGCAGCTCGGTGACGTAGACCTCGATGTCGCCGGTGGCGATCTTGTCGGTCTTGGACTCCCGCTCCCGCACGGTGCCCACGGCGGCCACCACATACTCACTGCGCAGGGAGGAGGCCTTGTCGAAGATGGCTTTGTCGGTGCTGTCGTCAAAGGAGAGCTGGACCAGGCCGGTGCGGTCCCGCAGGTCCACAAAGATCAGCCCGCCCAGGTCCCGCTGGCGCTGAACCCAGCCGCACAGGGAGACGGTCTTGCCCGCGTCGCTCAAACGCAGGTCGCCGCAGTAGTGGCTGCGGTGGAAATTTTGAAGATTGTCCATGAAAATCAACTCCAAATTGTAGTATTAACAAAAATAATAGCGAATTGTATTGAATCAGCCGCCGGTTTCCCGGGCGCAGGAGGTGACAAACTCCGCCACCTCCTGCTGGAACGAGAACCCTTCCGTGGGGTGATAGGTGCGGCTGGCCCCTGTGCTGCTGTTGGCTATGGCCCGGGGTCCCCAGAAGTCCATGGACCACTGGGCCGCCCCCTGGCGGAAGTAGACAGAGACGGCATAGGGGGACAGGGTGACCTGCTGGGTGTCCGAGGCCCGGCCCAGACGGAACAGGTCAAAGAGGTCCCGGCGGTAGGAGGAGGACTCCAGCAGGGTGGTCAACTGTGCATAGTCGGGGGAACCGGGGGAGAACTCCACCGTCTGAGCGGGCGGTCCGTCACCTGGATCAAAGGGGGTGAGAATGGCATAGCAGGCGGTGACTTCTTCCTCCGGCGGATAGCCGGGCAGGGCGCTCCAAAAGCTGCGGGGCCAGAGATACCAGATCAGGAGGAGCAGCAAAGCGGCAGGAATAAGCAGCAGGGCAAGGGTGCGCTTTTTCACAGTGTGCATGTCATTCTCCTTTCCGCTGCAGAGCGGACACTCCCGTTTGCGGGCGGGTCAGACCTCCCGGTCCAGGATGGGCGTCCCCCGGTTGAGCTGCTCCAGCCCGGCCCGGATGTGTGCGACGGCCTGGTCGGGGGGAAGGGTCACCTGCTCCCCGGTGCGCAGGTCCTTCACCGAGCAGGCACCCTGGGCAATTTCGTCCTCCCCCAGCAGGACGGCGTAGGGGATGTGCAGCTTGTCGGCGTAGGAGAGCTTCTGCTTGAACTTCTTCTGCTCGGCGTGGATCTGGGTGCGGATGCCCGCCTCCCGCAGCCGGGTGGCCAGAGAGATGGCGGGGGAGAGGTCGTCGGTCATGGGCAGGATCAGGGCGTCGGCGGGGGCGGTGTTCAGGCTGTCGTTCAGGTAGCCCTGGTCCTCCAGCACGAAGAACAGCCGGGTCAGACCGATGGAAATGCCCACTCCGGGAAGTTGTTTATCGGTGTAATATTCCGCTAAGTTGTCATATCGGCCGCCGGAGCAGATGGAGCCGATCTCCGGGTGGTCCAGCATGGTGGTCTCATACACGGTTCCGGTGTAGTAGTCCAGTCCCCGGGCGATGGTCAAATCCACGGCGAAGTGGCTCTCCGGCACGCCGAAGGCGGACAGGTATTTGACCACGGTGGTCAGCTCGTCCAGTCCGGCGTCGAACAGCTCGTGGCGGCCCCGGTAGCCCTCCAGGGCGGCAAGGACCTCTCCGTTGCAGCCCTTGATGGAGATGAAGCGCAGGATCTCATCGGCCTGTTCCTGGGACAGGCCGATCTCCTCTCCTGTGAGGAGGGCGGCCACCTTCTCCGCGCCGATCTTGTCCAGCTTGTCCACCGTGCGCATGATGTCCCCCGACTGCTCGGTCAGCCCCAGCATGGCGTAAAAGCCGTTGAGGATCTTCCGGTTGTTCACCCGAATCTGGAAGCGCTTCAGCCCCAGGGAAGTGAAGGCCCGGTAGATGATGGAGGGGATCTCCGCCTCGTTGGAGATGTCCAGCTTTCCGTCGCCGATGACGTCGATATCCGCCTGGTAGAACTCCCGGAAGCGGCCCCGCTGGGCCCGCTCCCCCCGGTAGACCTTGCCGATCTGGAAGCGGCGGAAGGGGAAGGTGAGCTGGCCGTAGTGCTGGGCCACATACTTGGCCAGGGGGACGGTCAAGTCAAAGCGCAGGGACAGGTCGGCGTCTCCCTTGGAGAAGCGGTAAATCTGCTTTTCCGTCTCGCCGCCCCCCTTGGCCAGCAGCACCTCGCTGGCCTCGATGAGGGGGGTGTCCAGGGGGGTGAAGCCATAGAGGGAGTAGGTCTCCCGCAGGATGGCCGCCATGCGGTCGAACTGGGCCTGCCGGGCGGGGAGCAGCTCCATAAAGCCGGACAGGGTGCGCGGTTCTACTTTACTCATGCGATCAAGTTCCTTTCTTGGTGATGGTTGAAATGGGAGGCAGGCTGGACGGCCCGGGGAAGTGTGAATGGGGTGGGTTTAACGGTTTTATTTTCCCCAGCGGTGAAACCTCTCTTTTGTTTTCAGGGCATTTCGCCGTCTGCGGACGGCGAGTTTCTTTCTGAGCGATCAGAAAGAAACCAAAGAATCGCCGGGGGCATCGTTCGTAAGGAAAGCACTGCGGCTACGCCTTGTGCTTTCGCTCACGATTCCCCCGGACCCCCTTTTTACGAGAGTGTAGAAGGGGCACCCCGGCACTCGCGGCCGGCGCGGAAATTCCTTGAGCAGTGTCTAAAGATTATCGCTGCCGCTCTGCTCAATAGGCGGGACAGATGCTTCTGCAGGATAACATGCGCCTGAGTTCAGCAGCATACACCGCGGGTACTGGCCGGCGGGCCAGGCCGCTTTTCGCTGATGTCCCATCGGCCAGCAGGCGGGTACATGGGGCCGCCACTGCGAAGTCCTGTATCCTTTTCGGGGTACGGGAAGATGGGATATGCTATCGGTTGACCACGGGGTTGTCGGTGCGGCCGGCCAGATAGTCCATAGAGACGTCAAAATAGTCGGCCAGGGCAATCAGGCCCCGCATGTCGGGGTAAGCCCTTCCCTTCTCATAGGAATAGACAGCATATTTTTTCACGCCAATGATTTCACCTACACCTTGCTGGGTAAGTCCATGTTCTTTTCTCAGGGCTTTGATGCGCTCAGAAAATTCTGCCATAAGTCCTCCTAAAACCACTTGACAGTAGTATTTTATACCACTATAATGATAGTGGTAAATGAAACTACTTGCGAGGTGACAACTATGTCTGATTTGATGGATCTGCTGTGCGACGCCCTCCAGAGTCCCAGGCGGACGCCGGAGCTCCAGCGGGTTTACGAGGAGACTCAGCCCTGCTACGACGAGCTGTGTCAGGCGGTGGGAATCCAGCGGGCGGATGAGATCTGGCTGGCCGCCGTTCGGGTGGGGTCGGAGGAGCAGCGGGCCAACTTTGCCTCCGGTTTCCGTCTGGGGGGACAGCTGATGCTGGAGGTGCTCCGCCCTGGGGAGAGGTGAGGGACCGAAGGGGAACAGAAAAAGGCGCTCTCCTCCCCGTGATTGGGACGAGAGCGCCGGACGCTTCGTGGTGCCACCCAATTTCAAGCGCCCAGGGCGCTCCTTTTGCCCCTTTGGTGCGGAAGGGGAGCCGCGCCCGTCTCCGGGCCCGCTGCTGGCGCCGTCCTTCCCGGGCCGGTCCCTGGAGCCCTTTCAGCCGCGGGGCTCTTCTCTGTCGGGGGGTGATTCCGGGTTCTGTGCGCCGTCGTGGCGGTGAACGGTGTTGATGGTACCGCAGTTTTCGGAAAAAGTCAAGGAAAATCCGCCTGTTACAGGGCAAAGGGCACCCGCTTGGGGTTCATGCCGATGCGCCAGTCCAGATCGCCCCGGGCCAGGCCGTGAATGAGCAGCTCGGCGGTGGCCACATTGGTGGCCATTGGTACCGAGTGCTGGTCGCACAGGCGGGAGATGTACAGGATATCCTTGTCCATCTCGTTATCCAGGGGGGAGTTGAAAAACAGGACCATGTCAATTTCGTTATAGATGATGCGCTGGCCGATCTGCTCGATGCCCCCATGCTCGTGGGAGAGGAACAGGTTGACCGGCAGTCCGGTGGCCTCCGCCACCATCCGTCCGGTGGCGTTGGTGGCGCAGACGGTGTGCTTGGAAAGTACGCCGCAGTACGCGGTGCAGAACTGGACCATTAAGTCCTGCTTTTTGGTGTGGCTCATAATTGCAATATTCAAGTGGCGGTTACCTCCTTGTCGAAATTGGCCGGGGCGCGTTCAGCGAATCCGCATAATGGGAACCTGGCGCCCTTCCAGCCGCTGGGCGATGTTCCAGCAGGCCAGCGCCGCCCCGCGCCGGCCCCGGCTGGTGAGGGGAAGGCCCTGGTTGGCGCACAGGATGACCTGGGGGTCCTCCGGCACCACCCCGATCAGGGGAAGTCCGGCGGTGTTCATGGCGTCATCAATGGTGGTGCGCAGCTTGCGCAGCAGCTTGGGCTGGATACGGTTCATGATCAAATGGATCTGACGCACCCGCTCCAGCTCGGCCACGGTGCGCTGAGCGTCCCGCAGAGAGGAGGCGTCGTTGGTGGCCACCACCAGCGCCCGGTCGGCGCCGCAGACGGCCAGGCGGAAGCCGGGCCCCAGCCCGGCCGGCGAGTCCACAAAAATATAATCGTACACAGTGCGGGCGGTGTTCAGCAGGGAGAGAATTTTGTCGGGGGTCAGTCCCGCGGGCAGGGACATGGGTGAGGTGAGCAGGGACAGGTTCTTCAGCTCCGGGTGGGTCACCGCGGCCCGGGCCAGAGGGCAGCGGCCCAGGGCCACATCGGAAAAATCCATCAAGGCCCGGTCGTTCAGCCCCAGGGAGATGTCCAGGTTCCGAAGGCCGATGTCCATGTCAATGCACAGGACACGGCGTCCCATCAGAGACAGGCTGGCGGCAACGCCGCTGGTGATGGAGGTTTTTCCGGTACCTCCCTTGCCGGAAGTGACGGCAATGACGCATGCCATGGGAATTCCCTCCTATCCACCTTCTCCAGTGTACCACAAATCTGTGCCGCGTCAATGGGTTTGTGACAAAGATTATAAAAAATTTAACAAAACTTATTAAAACTGGCCCTTTTCTACAATGCTCCAGACCGCCGCGTTCTGAACCTGTCCGGCTACAGCGGCTCCTTCTGAATCCTGGACCAGCGGCGGGGATAGCCCTTCAGGGTAGGGGCCACTTTTCGAATGGGGATAATCCGGTGGGTGACCTCCGTGCCGGGAATGGCGTAGTCAAAGGGGATGTCTGTCCGGCCGCCCAGAAGCTTGACGGCGTGGGCCGCATTGGACAGTTCCGGAGCGCTGTCCACCGACTTCATGGCCAGAAAGCGGCCGCCCGGCCTGACATAGGGCAGACACAGCTCACATAAAAGCCGCAGGTCGGCCACTGCCCGGGCGGTGGAGTAGTCATAAGAGTCCCGAAAGCCCCTGACCAGGGCCTGTTCCTCCGCCCGGGCATGAATTGCGCTGACGCCCCGCAGCTCCAGGCGCTCCGCCGTCCGGGCCAGCCAGTCCACCCGCTTGCCCAGGGAATCCAGCAGGGTGACTTGGAGAGAGGGCACCAGAATCTTCAGCACCAGACCGGGAAAGCCCGCTCCGGTGCCCACGTCGATGAGGGTTCGCCCCTCAAGGTCAGCGCAGAGGAGGAGGGCGGCGCAGTCCAGCATGTGCAGCCGGGCCACGCCCGCCTCGTCCCGAATGGCGGTCAGGTTCATCACCTGGTTCTGCTCCAGCAGAAGTTTTCCATATTCTGACAATTTCTCGGCCGCATTCCGGGGGACCCGGCCGGCCAGTCCCAGTTCTGCCAGCCCGGCGGCAATCATGGATTCCAACGCCTCACCCCCTGAAGTTGGACATCAGGCCGGTCAGCCCGATGGGAAGGGTGAGGAGGGCCAGGGCAAAGCAGAGAACGGCCAGCAGAATGGCGGACCGCTTTCCCGGCCTGCCGGTTGTGCGCCAGCTCACCAGTGCCAGCGCCCCCAGGCCGATGAGGCCGGGGACGGTGAGAAGGGGGGCCAGGTTGCCCAGCATGGTGCCGGTGAAGTAGAAATAGGTGGTCAGAGCCAGGAAAATCAGCACATAGACCAGGGCGATCCAGGCCAGTGTCCGCTTGACAGGAGAGGCGGGGGTGTAGCTTTTCTGTTCCGGGTCCTGCCCCTTTGGAAGTTTTTCTTCTGACATTCAGCCTCTCTCCTTCAGCAGATCCCGGATCTCTGTCAGCAGCCTCTCCTCGGCGGAGGGCTCGGGCGGGGCGGGGGGAGGAACGGGGGCCGCCTCCTCCTTTTTGCGGTAGAGGCGGTTGATGGCCTTCATGAGGCAGAACACGGCAAAGGCCATGATAAGAAAGTTAAGAATGGCGTTGATGAAATTTCCGATCATCAGGGCCCCTCCGCCGGGCAGCTGGATGGACAGAGCGGCCAGGGCCTCGTTATCTCCGGCGATGATGCCCAGGATGGGGTTGAGGATGTCATTGACCAGGGAGTTGGTAATGCTGCTGAAGGCGCCGCCGATGATGACGCCCACAGCCAGGTCCATCACATTGCCCCGGGCAATGAAGGTCTTGAATTCTGAAATAAAAGCTTTCATACTGATTCTCTCTTGTTTTGGTTGGTTTTGTGCTCTTCCGCTCCGTCTGCACCAGAACAGGGCGGAGGGGGATTACTGTTTGGGAATCAGCACCTGGGTGCCTCCCATATAGGGCTGTAGCACCTGGGGAATCAGGACGGAGCCGTCGGCCTGGAGGTTGTTTTCCAGCAGGGCGATGAGCATGCGGGGGGGCGCCACCACAGTGTTGTTCAGGGTGTGGGGCAGATAGGTGCTGCCCTCGCCCTTGACCCGCATCTTCAGCCTTCTGGCCTGGGCGTCCCCCAGGTTGGAGCAGGAGCACACCTCGAAATACTTCTGCTGGCGGGGGGACCAGGCCTCGATGTCGCAGGATTTCACCTTCAGGTCGGCCAGGTCGCCGGAGCAGCATTCCAGCTGGCGCACCGGAATGTCCAGGGAGCGGAACAGCTCCACAGAATACTGCCACATCTTCTCGTACCAGGACATGGAGTCCTCGGGCCTGCAGACTACGATCATCTCCTGCTTTTCAAACTGGTGGATGCGGTAGACGCCCCGCTCCTCAATGCCGTGGGCGCCCTTTTCCTTGCGGAAGCAGGGGGAGTAGGAGGTGAGGGTCTGAGGCAGGGAGTCCTCGGGGATGATCTGGTCAATGTACCGGCCGATCATGGAGTGCTCGCTGGTGCCGATCAGGTACAGGCCCTCCCCCTCAATTTTGTACATCATGGCGTCCATATCGGTTTGGGACATGACTCCTTCCACCACGTTTCCGTGGATCATGAAGGGGGGGATACAGAAGGTGAAGCCCTTGTTGATCATAAAGTCCCGGGCGTAGGCCAGCACCGCCTCGTGGAGGCGGGCGATGTCCCCCAGCAGGTAATAGAAGCCGTTGCCCGACACCCGCCCGGCGGCGTCCATGTCGATGCCGCCGAAGGACTCCATAATTTCGGTGTGGTAGGGGATGGGGAAGTCGGGCACCCTGGGTTCACCGAAGCGCTCCACCTCCACATTGCAGCTGTCATCCGGGCCGATGGGCACCGAGGGATCAATGATGTTGGGGATCTGCAGCATGATGCGGCGGATTTCCTCGGCAAGCTGGCTCTCCTTGGCCTCCAGCTCGGCCAGCCGGTCGGCGTTGGCCTTTACTTTGGCCTTGGCTGCCTCGGCCTCGGCGGCCTTGGAGGGGTCCTTTTTGGCCTGCCCCATCAAGACGCCCACCTGTTTGGAGAGAGTATTGCGGGCGGCCCGCAGCTGATTGGCCTCGGTCATGGCGGCCCGGTTCTCCTCATCCAGGGCCAGCACCTGGTCCACCAGGGGCAGCTTGGCGTCCTGAAACTTTTTTTTGATGTTCTCTTTGACTGCTTCGGGGTTTTCCCGGACAAATTTGATATCCAGCATGTTGTAATTTCTCCTTTATATTAGCGGATATCCCTTTTGGGATGTACGCTTTTCTGTTCTATGGGGGTTCAGGCGGCATGTTTCACGTGAAACACAGCGGTCCCTATCAACTGCATCAGTACAGGGCCTCGTAAATTTCCTGATAGCGGTCATAGGGGGAGAAGCGGCCGTTGTCAGTGGTACTTTCCTTGGGCAGATAGTCCTTCAAGGGAGTCTGGCCATTTTCTCCAGTCTCTATTGTCTGGATCAGCTCCCGGCACAGGGAGTAACGCCCGCGGACATAGGCCTCATTGATCTGCCAGAACCAGTCCATGGCCTGGCTGGTTTTGGATAAGGACTCCTCCAACTCCGACACCTGCCCGGTCAGATCCTCCAGTCGCTGTTCAGCCTGGTCCAACCGCTCCTGCAGGTCCTCCACCTGGTCCTTCAGGGCCGCGTTCTCATCGTTTAAATTTTGAAGGGACTGGACGGCGGTGGCCGACTGGAGGAGGTCATTGATCTGGGCCTGATTTTGATCCTGGATCAGCTCATACTGCCGGCGGTCCATGACATAAGTCAGCAGCAGCAGGACAAAAGCGGCGGCAAACAGAATCGCAATATATTGAAATACCGATCTCTGGCGGCGCTTTTGATGCTGATCCGGCGTGCCGTCCGGCTGGACAGGCGCCTTTTGATCGGACGGTGCTCCGGCGGGGCTGCCCTCCTGGAGATCCGCGTCCGGCTTCTGGATTTTTTCTTCATCCACGGCGGCCGGCCCCCTCTCCGGGCAGGTTCTGAAGCAGCGTGAGCAGACCCTCCAGGTCCTGGCTGTTGTAGTACTCCAGCTCAATCCTGCCTTTTTTGCCCCGGTGAGAGATTTTCACCTTTCGGCCCAGGCGGCCGGACAGCTCTTTTTCCAGCTCACCAAGGTAAAGAGATAAATCCTCACCCGCCGCCTTCTGCTTCTCCCGCTTTTCCTTCTGCAGCGCCTTTACCAGGGCCTCTGTCTGGCGGACGGAGAGCTGCTCCTCCACCACCCGCTTGGCTGCCTGCCGCTGGAGCTCGGCGGACGGGGCGCCCAATATGGCGCGGGCGTGTCCGGCGGACAGCTGTCCCTCCTCCACCAACTGCATCAGGTCATCGGGGAGGGACAGCAGCCGCAGAGTGTTGGCCACAGCAGGCCGGGATTTTCCCATCCGCTGTGCCACCTGCTCCTGGGTTAGGCCATAGTCCTCCATTAGTGACTGGTAGCCCCGGGCCTCCTCGGCGGGATTCAGATCCTCCCGCTGAAGGTTCTCAATCAGGCCAAGCTCCATTACCTTGCGGTCATCCGCCTCGATGATGATGGCGGGGACCTCTGCCAGTCCGGCCTCCTTAGCGGCCCGCCACCGGCGCTCTCCGGCGATAATCTGATAGTAGCCGGAGGCCAGCCGCCGCACGGTCAGCGGCTGAATAATGCCATGAATCCGAATTGAGTCGGCCAGATCGGCCAGGGCTTCGGCCTCAAAGCGTTTGCGGGGCTGATTCAGCCCGGGCTCCACCTGGGAGATCGGCAGGGACACAGAGCCTTCTCCCTGGGGCTGAAGGTCCGGGTCCCCCAGAAGGGCGTTTAACCCGCGGCCAAGGCCAAGTTCTGTTTTTCGTTTTGCCATAGATACTCCTTTTCATGAGAAAGCAAAGAGCTTGAAGCGTTCTTCAATGTCTCAAGTCCCCAGATCAGGCTCAAGGCTTTGCGGCTTCGTACTTCGCGCTGATTTCCTCAGCCAGGGCCCGATAGGCTTCAGCGCCCCGGGACCAGGGGTCATAATCCAGCACCGGCTTTCCGTGGCTGGGCGCCTCGGAAAGACGGACATTTCGGGGAACAACCGTGGCGTATACCTGGCCGGGAAAGTGCCGCTTGACCTCCTGAGCCACCTGAAGAGAAAGGTTGGTACGGCTGTCAAACATGGTAAGCAGCACACCCTCCAGAGCCAGTTGAGGATTCAGTCCCCGCTTAACCAGCCGAACTGTGGCGAGGAGATCGCTCAGTCCCTCCAGAGCGTAGTATTCACACTGGACCGGCACCAGCAGGGAGTGTGCGGCACACAGAGCGTTAACCGTAAGCAGCTCCAGGGAAGGGGGGCAGTCAATCAGCATGTAGTCA
The DNA here is from genome assembly GCA_904420465.1 of uncultured Clostridium sp. Taxonomy (GTDB): domain Bacteria; phylum Bacillota; class Clostridia; order Oscillospirales; family Oscillospiraceae; genus Lawsonibacter. The sequence continues at coordinate 8,043 of CAJFVL010000007.1, read as the reverse complement.
TAGCGGTCTGACAGGGACTCCAGGGCGTTTTTCAGCAGGTGCTCCCGGTCCGGGAGGGCGATCAGCTCAATACCCGCACCAGCCAGCGCCTTGTTGGAGGGAAGCACATCTCCATATCTGGTGGAGACCACAGCCCTGGAAGGCTCCGCGTCATTGATCACCACGTCGTAGACATTGGGAGAAGCGGTGTTTTTGTCAACCCCCATGCCGGAGGTGGCGTTGGCCTGAGGATCAAAGTCGCATAGCAGCACGCGCTTTCCCCGCTCCCGCAGGGCGGCGGTGAGGTTGACGGCGGTGGTGGTTTTGCCCACTCCGCCCTTTTGGTTGACAACAGCGATGATCCTGGCCATGGGACGCCTCCTTGCGGTTTTCAGCGGTGGGAGAAGAACTGCGCTTGCAGAACATCATTATAGCAACCGGACCGGACCATTTCAACTGTTTTTCCCGGAATTTAAAAGAAAGATGCGGATAAGGGGCAAAAAGTGTTTCACGTGAAACAAAAGAAAAAAGGCCGCCGCGCGGAGCGGCAGCCAAAAGGAAGAGAAAGGGAGAGATCAGGAGCCCGCCCTGCGGGGAATGTGAATGGTGAGAAGAATTTCGTCGTCGGTGTCCTCGCGGCGGCACTGGGCGTCCACACCGGCAGAGCGCATCAAATCCAGGCTTCGGGTAATGGTATTCAGGAAAAGGCGCACATCCTTTACAATAAAGGTGGGGCGCTTGTGCTGCCTGGAAGGGGACTGGGCCAGCATGCGCTCTACCAGGGCCTCGGTCTGTGCCACAGTCAGGCTCTGGCCCACCGCCTGCCGAGCCGCGTCAGCCTGCTGCTCCGGAGAATTCAGCCGCAGGAGGGCGCGGGCGTGACGCTCTGAGCAGCCGCCGTCCCGCAGGGTGGACAGAACCTCCGGCGGAAGCTTCAGCAGCCGCAGCTTGTTGGCCACGGCGGACTGGCTTTTGCCGATCCGGCGGGCCACCTCCTCCTGGGACAGGTGAAATATGTCGAGGAGCCGCTGAAGAGCCAGGGCCTCCTCCCAAAAGTCCAGGTCGCGCCGCTGGAGATTTTCCACCAGAGCCAGCAGGGAGGTGGACTGACTGTCCGCCTGGATGGACAGGCAGGGCACTTCATCCAAACCGGCCAGCTTGGCGGCCCGCAGCCGCCGCTCACCGGCCACCAGCTCCCAAGAGCCCTCTCTGCGGCGCACCGTCAAAGGCTGAAGCAGCCCTAAAGCGCGGATGGAGCTGGCCAGCTCCTCCAGCTCAGCCTCGGAAAAGTGCCTCCTGGGCTGGTTGGGGTTGGGTAAAATGGACGAAACAGGAAGGAACAAAACCCGGGTGCTGTCCAGGATTCCCTTTTTGCGCAGCAGCTGCATAGCGGCAACCTCCTTTTCCCAGAGCGGGACAAGCTGTTCTAAGCTTAGTTTACCATATTTTGGAAAACAAAAGGACGAATCCCGTCGGCGGGGAAAACTTTTCCTATTTCAGGGAAACGGGTTCCTGACGGAACTGGCCGCGGACTGAAAAAGGGAGCGCGCCCGCGGATGAATCGGTCCGGATGAACGGGTATACCGGCCTTTTCCCGGGAAAGGAGGGGAAAGCGACCGGGGGAAGGAGGGAGGCGCAATAAAAAATTGTGGAAAAGACGCAGAAAATTTTTGAAAAAAGGATTGCAGGGCGGGGAAATTTTTTGTAGAATGAGAGAGTATTTCAAAAGCGCATGGCCCGTGTTTCCCGGGCCATTGTCATTTTCAAGGAAAGGCGGAACGACACCATGGAGCTTCTCAAGCAGCGCATCCGTCAGGACGGCGTGGTGAAAGGGACCGACGTGCTCAAGGTGGACAGCTTTCTGAACCACCAGATGGACGTCGCGCTATTTGAGGAAATCGGCCGGGAGTTCCAGCGCCGGTTCGCCGACTGCGGCGTGAACAAGATTCTGACCATCGAGGCCTCCGGCATCGGGATCGCTTGTGTCACGGCGCAGTTTTTTCACTGCCCGGTGATTTTTGCGAAGAAGAGCCAGACCAAGAACATCGCCGGCGAGGTCTATACCACCAAGGTGGAATCCTTTACCCACGGACGGATCTATGACGTCATTGTGGCCAAGCAGTTTCTGGGCCCGGAGGACCGGGTGCTGATTATTGATGACTTTCTGGCCAACGGGGCCGCCCTGGAGGGACTGATTGACCTGGTGGAGCAGGCCGGGGCCGCTCTGGTCGGAGCGGGCATCGTCATTGAAAAGGCTTTTCAGCCGGGCGGCGCCCGCATCCGCGCCAGGGGAGTGCGGGTGGAGTCCCTGGCAAAAATCAAATCCATGAGCGAGGAACGCGGTGTGGAGTTCGCAGACTGAGAGAGAAAGAAGCGGCCCTCTGGCCAGGGATTCCACGGGGCCCCATCGCAGATGGGGCGGCCGCAGGCCGTGAATTCGCAGGCCCGCAGGGCCGGAGAATTCCCGCAGGCGGGATTCAGTTCCGCCAAGGATAAAAAATCAGAGGGTCCCCGCAAAATGGCATATTTTGCGGGAGATCCCTGGCAAAAATCAAATCCATGAGCGAGGAACGCGGCGTGGAGTTTGAGGAATAAACGCCCTGCTGATTTCGGTTAAAGCCGGAGCAATCCGGTTTTAATATACGCATCCAAGGAATGAAACGATCGACTGTAAAAGGAGGACAAGCAACAACATGAAAAAGATCCTTGCACTGGCCCTGGCTCTGGCCATGAGCCTGTCCCTGGCCGCCTGCGGCAGCAGCGGCGGCACCAGCGGCTCCGACGCGGGCAGCGGCTCTGTCTCCGGGTCAGGCTCCGGCGATAGCAGTACGGCGGACAACAGCGACTTCAAGGTGGGCGCCATCTATATCAACAGCCGCAGCGACACCGCCGGCTACACCTATGCCCACCACAACGGCATCACCACCGCCATGGAGGAGCTGGGGCTGGACCCCGAGACGCAGCTGTCCATTGTAGATAATGTGCCGGAGGATTATGACCAGGTGTCCGCCGCTGTGGATACCCTGGTGGGTGAGAACTGCAACATCATTTTCGGCATCTCCTTTGGTTATATGCAGGCGCTGGCCGACAAGGCGGAGGAGTACCCCGACGTGATTTTCTCCCACGCCACAGGCTATATGTCCAACGACACCAACTTCAACAACTACTTCGGCCGCGCCTATCAGGCCCGCTATCTGGCCGGCATCGCCGCCGGACTGAAGACCCTGGAGACCGGCAACAACAACATCGGCTATGTGGCCGCCTACGGCCGCCAGTACGCCGAGACCGCCTCCGGCATTAACGGCTTCGCCCTGGGCGTCCAGGCCGTCAATCCTGACGCCACCGTCTATGTAAAGGAGCTGGGCGCCTGGGTCGACGAGGTCAACGAGGCCGCCTTTGCCCGTGAGCTCATCGAGTCCTACAACTGCGGCGTCATCTCCCAGCACTGCGACTCCGCCCAGCCCCAGATCGCCGCGCAGGACGCCGGCGTGTTCGGCTGCGGCTACAACTCCGACATGACCGCCGACGCCCCCAACGCCCACCTGACCGCCGCCATCTGGCACTGGAATGTCTACTATCAGAAGGCCATGGAGGCCGCCATGGCCTGCGAGAGCGCCGACCAGTTCGTGGAGAAGATGGGCGGCCCCGCCTACTACGGCGGCCTGGCCGAGGACTTTGTGGGTGTCTCCCCCCTGAACGAGACCACCGTGGCCGCCGGGACCCAGGATGCCATTGACCAGGTCAGCGAGCTGATCATCTCCGGCCAGTGGGACGTGTTCTCCGGCGTGAAGCTGAACATCTCCGTGGCCGAGGACGGCACCGTCACTGTGGAGCAGGAGGACGCCGACCTGCGCTGCGACGGCTATGAGTATGACGCTGCCTCCGGCACCCTGGTAGAGCGTGATCCCGTTATCGTGGCCGCCGGCGGCGCCTCTGTGGAGGACGGCGTGATCACCGGCACCATGAACTACTTTGTGGAGGGTGTGGAGGACGCCTGAGCCTCCGCTCAAAGCGACGGTTTTCTTCTGAAATGACCATCAAATGAAGGAGCCGGCCCAGCCGGGCCGGCTCCTTTTTAAAACACGGGCGTATGCTATGCGCCTCTACACAGGATCGGAAGCGAACTGATGTGGGGGCGGATACCATCCGCCCGGCGGTTCCCAAACGTTCCATTACCGCTTAAACCGCTTAAAAGGAGTGAGGCCAATGGCGGAGCAGCCCTATGCCATTGAGATGCGGGGTATCACCAAGACATTTGGCAGCGTGACGGCCAACAAGGATGTGGACCTGAACCTGCGGCAGGGGGAGATTCTGGCCCTGCTGGGGGAGAACGGCTCCGGCAAGACCACCCTGATGAACATGCTCTCAGGCATCTACAAGCCGGACCGGGGAGAGATTCTGGCGGAGGGAAAGCCGGTGTCCATCGACTCCCCCCAGGACGCCAAACGGCTGGGCATCGGCATGGTCCACCAGCATTTCAAGCTGGTGGATGTATTTTCCGCCGCCGACAACATCTGGATGGGGCAGGAGAAAACAGGGCTGCTGCTGGGCCGGGACCGCTTTGACCGGGTGGAGGAGATGGCCAGAAAATTCGGCTTTGACCTGGACCCCCGGAAAAAGGTGGGCAACATGGCGGTTTCCGAAAAGCAGACGCTGGAAATTGTCAAGGTGCTGTGCTACGGGGCCAAGGTCATCATTCTGGATGAGCCCACCGCCGTCCTCACCGTACAGGAGATTGAGAAGCTGTTTGCCGTTCTGCGGCGAATGCGGGAGGAGGGGCACTCCATCATCATCATCACCCACAAGCTCAACGAGGTGATGGAGATCTCCGACCGGGTGGCCATCCTGCGCAAGGGGGAATATATTACCACCGTGGACACCGCCGCCACCAATGAGCAGGAGCTCACCGAGTACATGGTGGGCCGGAAGGTGGATCTGAACATTGAGCGGCCTGTGGTGGAAAAGACCCGACCCCTGCTGGAGATCCGGGACCTGACCATCCGCAGCGACGAGGGCGCGGTGGCCATCGACCATGTGAATTTCTACATCCGGGGCGGCGAGATCCTGGGGGTGGCCGGCATCGCCGGCTGCGGCCAGAAGGAGCTGTGCGAGGCCATCGCCGGCCTGCGGCCCATCCAGTCGGGCCAGATGATCCACAAGGGGGACAACATCGTGGGGCTGTCCCCCAAGGCCATTTTGGAGAAGGGCATCTCCATGTCCTTCATCCCGGAGGACCGGCTGGGTATGGGGCTGGCGCCCTCCCTGTCCATTACGGACAATATGATTCTGAAGAATTACTCCTCCCACAAGGGCCCCTTTGTGGACCGGAAGGCGGGCCGGGAGGACGCCAGGCGGGTGATCCAGGAGCTGGAGGTGGTCACCCCCTCCACTGAGACCCCGGTGCGCCGGCTGTCGGGCGGCAACGTGCAGAAGGTGCTGCTGGGCCGGGAGATCAAGGCGGGCCCCAACGTCATCATCACCGCCTACCCGGTGCGGGGGCTGGATATCAACTCCTCCTACGCCATCTACAACATCCTCAACCAGCAGAAGAAGGACGGGGTGGGCATCCTGTTTGTGGGTGAGGACCTGGATGTGATGCTGGCATTGTGCGATAAGATCATGGTGCTCTGCCACGGCCGGGTGATGGGAGTGGTCCACGCCCACAAGACCACCAAGGAGGAGCTGGGCCTGATGATGACCGGGGCTCTGGACCTGACCTACAAGTACGAGGACAAGCCCGCCGGCATCGCCCGGGACAGCAACATCGTCCCGGAGGACGGGCAAGACACAGGGAAGGAGGGGTGAGCCGGCATGGGATTTCACATTGTCAAGCGGGAGAGCTGCCCTTGGTGGAAGCTCCTGATTCTCTACCTGACCGCGGTGCTGGCCGCCCTGGCCCTGGGAGCCGTGCTGCTGCTGGCCATGGGGGTGGACCCCGTTGCCTACTACTGGCGGATGTTCACCATGGGCATGGTGGGCAACCGGATCGCCTACCGGGCCTTTGAAAATTATATGAAGGTCTTTGTCCCCCTGGCCCTCACTGCGGTAGGCCTGTCTTTGGCCTTCCGGATGCGCTTCTGGAACATCGGGGGAGAGGGGCAATTCATTCTGGGCTCCATAGCCGCCGCCACGATGGCCTTCAAGGCCGGGCCCCTGCTGCCCCAGCCCCTGACCCTGGTGCTCATGTGCCTGGCCGCCATGCTGGCCGCCGGCCTGTATGGGGTGCTGACCGCCGCGCTGAAGGTGAAGTTCGGCACCAACGAGACACTGATGACCCTGATGCTCAACTATGTGGCCCTCTATTTCCTCACCTTCCTGGGGGAGACCAAGGCCTCCTGGAATTTCTTTCTGGAGGTGAGCTCGGCCCGGCCCATCTTCACCAGCTTCTCCGATTTTGCCGAGTTCCCCAGCATCATGATCGGAAAGTTCGGGCTGAACATCTGCGTGATTCTCACCTTTGCTGTGGGGGCGCTGGTCTTTTTCTACTTAAAGTACACCAAGCACGGCTATGAGATCGCCGTGGTGGGGGACAGCGCCGGCACCGCCCGGTACGCGGGGATGAAGGTGGGCAGGATCGTGCTGCGCACCGTGTTCCTGTCCGCCTGTCTGATCGGGCTGGCCGCCGCCTTTAAAGTGGGAACCGCCGGTATCCTGTCCACCGCCATCACCGACGATGTGGGCTGGACGGGCATCATTGTGGCCTGGCTGGCCAAGATGAGCACGGCGGGAATTTTTCTGGTGTCCGCTCTGATCAGCATGCTGCAGTACGGCTCCACCGCCGCCGCGGCCACCTTCTCCCAGGTGGACTCCAGCTTTGCCGACATGCTCCAGGGAGCGATTCTCTTCCTGGTGCTGGCGGCCGATTTCTTCACCCGCTTCCGGGTGGTGCGCGCCGTAAAAGGAGGGACAGCTCATGGACATGGATAAGCTGGGTGTGGTAACCACCTTTATCCACAACATTGTCGTGTACAACATTCCCCTGCTCTACGGCACCACGGGGGAGATTATGGTGGAAAAGTCGGGCAGCCTGAACCTGGGTGTGGAGGGCATCATGGCCGTGGGGGCCATCTTCGGCTACCTGGTGGGGTGCTACGCCAACAGCCTGGGGGTAGGCATCCTTACCGCCTTTGTGATGGGGGCCCTGTGCGGGCTGATTTTCGCGGTGCTCACCGTCTCGTTGCAGGCCAACCAGAACATCACAGGCCTGACCCTGACCACCTTTGGACTGGGAGTCTACTTCTTTGTGGGCAACGGCGTCCGGGCGGTGAGCTGGCCCGTGATGAACGACTATGCCAATATCAAAAACGGCTTTGCCGACGTGGCCATTCCCGGGCTGTCCCAGCTGCCTGTGGTAGGCCGTGGCCTGTTCAGCCACAATGTGCTGGTCTACCTGGGGGTGGCCGTCGCCCTGATTGTGTGGTGGTACCTCAGCCGCACCACCCCCGGCCTGCGCCTGCGGGCGGTGGGGGAGAACCCGGGGGCCGCCGACTCAGTGGGCATCAACATCAAGCGGTACAAGTATATTCACATCTGCCTGGGCTGCGGGATTATGGGCATCGGCGGCTACTACATGGCGCTGAACATGTCCGGCTCCTTCAACAGCAGCTGCTGGATCAACGGCTACGGCTGGATTGCGGTGGCCCTGGTCATCTTCGCCAACTGGAACCCCGCCCTGGCGGTGCTGGGCACCTTTGTATTCGGCTTTTTCAACACCCTGCGGGTGTCGGCGGGCAGTCTGGCCGCCGCCTTTCCGGAGGGGCTGGGCTGGCTGGGTGTGGTGCCCACCCAGCTGTACCAGGCGCTGCCCTTCCTCATCACCGCCGTGGTGCTGGTGGTCACCTCCATCCGGCAGAAAGGCACCGGGCAGCCTGCGGGCCTGGGCCTGAACTACTTCCGTGAGGAGCGGTGAACACAAAAAAGAAGCGACGGGACGGCCGAGACGGCCGTCCCGTCCCAGGCTGTCGGAAAAGTCCAAAGACTTTTCCGACAGCCTGCAAGAATGCCGATACTTTTCCGCCGCGCAGCGGCGGAAAAGTCCTCGCTGCGCTCGCTGAACGCCTTGCC
>CAJFVL010000006.1:8602-52394 GCA_904420465.1 uncultured Clostridium sp. | reverse complement strand
CCACTGCGTCGGCCGCCATTTTGATGGACGCGGAGAGCGGGCGGGTGCTCTATGAGTACAATGCCCACGAACCCCGGCTGATTGCCAGCACCACCAAGCTGATGACCGCTCTGGTTGCACTGGAGTCAGGACACTCCCTGGACGAGGTTGTCACCGTGGCCCCGGAGTGGGTGGGCATCGAGGGGTCCTCAATCTATCTCCAGGCAGGGGAGAAGATCACTCTGAAAGCCCTGCTCTACGGCCTGCTGCTGCAGTCAGGCAACGACGCCGCCGCCGCGGTGGCCGGATACTGCGGCGGAACCCAGGAGCGCTTCGTGGCCATGATGAGCGAAAAGGCCCGGGAGCTGGGGATGGAGAACAGCCGCTTTGCCAATCCCAGCGGCCTGGATGCCGACGGCCATCATGCCAGCGCCTATGACATGGCCCTGCTGGCCCGGGCCTGCCTGGAAAACGAGACGCTGGCCGGTATGGTGTCCACCCGGTCCATCACGCTGGGAACCCGTACCTTCACCAACCACAACAAGCTGCTGTGGCGGTACGAGGGCTGCATCGGCATGAAAACGGGCTACACCGAGGCGGCGGGGAGGACCCTGGTGTCGGCGGCGGAGCGGGACGGGATGACCTTGATCTGCGTCACCCTCAGCGATCCAAACGACTGGGCGGATCACGCGGCCCTGTTTGACTATGGCTTTTCCAATTTCCGCCGGGAGGTGCTGGCGGAGCAGGGAGAGGCGCTGTGCCGCGTCCCTGTCCGGAACAGCCTGCTGTCCTTCTGCCCGGCCGCCGCCGCAGAGACGGTGGGGCTGTGTCTTGCCCCGGGGGAGGAGGCCGTCCGCCGTCTGGAGCTGGAGGCGGCCGCCCTGACCGCCCCCGTCTCCGCCGGAACGCAGGTGGGAGAGGCGGTATGGACCGTGAACGGAGAGGAGGCCGCCCGGGTTCCCCTGGTGGCGGCGCAGGACGTGGACTGCCATCTGCTGCCCCGGCAGGGGATACTGGACCGGCTGAAGGAGCGGCTGGAAGAGCTCTCCAAATCAGAATGAAAGAAAGGGAGGGGGCCGGATGTGGAGGAACGGCTTCAGAAATTGATCTCCGCCTGCGGACTGGCCTCCCGGCGGCGGGCGGAGGACTGGATTACCGCCGGCCGTGTAACGGTAAACGGTGAGAAGGCCCGGCTGGGCGACCGGGCCGACCTGGACCGGGACCGGGTGGAGGTGGACGGCCGCCCCCTGCGTCCGGGCGGCGAGCGGACCTATCTGATGCTGAACAAGCCAAGGGGCTATGTCACCACCCTGTCTGACGAGAAGGGGAGGAAAACCGTGGCCGACCTGGTGTCCGGCTGCGGAGTCCGGGTGTGGCCGGCGGGCCGGCTGGACCTGGACTCGGAGGGGCTGCTGCTCCTCACCGATGACGGAGCGCTGACCCAGAGGCTCCTTCACCCCAGCCATCAGGTGGAAAAGGAGTATCTGGTGTGGGTCACCGGAGACGTGAGGCGCGCCCTCCCAATCCTGTCCGCCCCCATGGAGCTGGATGGGGAGCGGCTGCTTCCCGCCGCCGTCCGCCGGGGCAGGACCAGCGGAGCGGTGTCCCAGCTGTCCATCACCATCCGGCAGGGGAAAAACCGGCAGGTCAGGCGCATGTGCGCCCAGGCCGGGCTGGCCGTGCTGCGGCTCAAGCGGATTCGGGAAGGCAGTCTCTCCCTGGACCGGACCCTGGCCCCCGGGGCCTGGAGGCGGCTGCGGCCCCAGGAGATTCTTCAGGTGCTGGAAACAGAATAGTCTCTATGCAGGCGCTTTTGCAAGATAAGATGAATTTCTTGCAGAAAGTGCTTGCATTTTTTTAAAAAGAAGAGTAAGATGGTAGCGAAAAAGGAAACATCTTCCCTCAGAAAGAGACGAGGAGCTGATCTGGAAATGAATCATGATATTCTGGCCATTATTCAGGAAAACATGCACACCTTCTCCAAGGGGCAGAAGCGGATTGCAAACTTTATCCTGGACTCCTATGATAAGGCCGCCTTTATGACGGCCAGCAAGCTGGGCAAGCGGGTAGGGGTCAGCGAGTCCACGGTGGTCCGCTTTGCCGCTGAGCTGGGGTATGACGGCTACCCCGACATGCAGCGCACCCTTCAGAAAATGATCCGGAACCGGCTGACCTCGGTGCAGCGCATCGAGGTGACCAACGACCGCCTGGGGGACCAGGACCTGCTGTCCATGGTGCTCCAGTCGGACATTGAGAAAATCCGGCTGACGCTGGAGGAGCTGGACCGGGACAGCTTTGACAAGGCGGTGGAGGCCATTGTCTCCGCCCGGCGCATTTACATCATCGGCGTCCGGTCCTCCGCCTCCATCGCCACCTTCCTGTCCTTCTACTTCAACCTGATTTTTGACAACGTGGTGGAGGTCACGGCCAACACCGCCAGCGAGGTCTTTGAGCGGCTTCTGCGGGTGGGAGAGGGTGATACGGTCATCGGCGTCAGCTTCCCCCGGTATTCCAGCCGGACAGTCCAGGCCATGAGCTTTGCCCGGGACAGGGGAGCGGTCACGGTGGCCATCACCGACAGCGAGGCCTCCCCGCTGGCCCCCATCTCCACCTATACCCTGAAGGCCCGCAGCGACATGGCCTCCTTCGTGGACTCCCTGGTGGCGCCGCTGTCCCTGGTCAACGCCCTGCTGGTGGCGGTGAGCCGGAAGAAGGGAGACGACCTGGCCAACACCTTCCAGACCCTGGAGCAGATCTGGGACGAGTACGGCGTGTATGAGAAGGTGCAGGAGTGACGCCCGCCCATCATGACCTGATTGTGGTGGGAGGTGGGGCCGCCGGCATGATGGCGGCCATCACCGCCGCCCGCCGGGGAGCGGACGTCTGTCTGGTAGAGCGGAACCAGAAGGTGGGGCGCAAGCTCTATATCACCGGAAAAGGGCGGTGCAATGTGACCAACCACTGCCCGCCCGAGGACGTTTTGGCCTCCGCGCCCCGCAACGGCCGTTTCCTCTACAGTGCCGTTACCCGCACCCCGCCCAGCTGGGTGGAGGACTTCTTCTCCCAGCTGGGGGTGGAGCTGAAGGTGGAGCGGGGAAACCGGGTTTTTCCAGTTTCAGACCGCTCCGCCGACGTCATCGACGCCCTGTTCGGCGAGCTGCGCCGTCTGCGGGTGCCCATTCTGCAGGAGCGTGCCTGTGCGGTGTGCTGTCAGAATGGCGCGGTGCGGGCGGTGGAGATGGGGACGGACAAGAGCTTGTCCGGCCTTACCTGTAAGGCAGTTATCCTTGCCACCGGGGGGCTGTCCTATCCCGCCACCGGCTCCACCGGGGACGGCTACCGCATGGCGGAGGAGCTGGGCCACACGGTGACGGAGCCCCGGCCCTCGCTGGTTCCTCTGGAGTCTCCCGATCCCTGCTGCGGCCGGATGCAGGGGCTGGCGCTGAAAAATGTGGGCTTGACGGTGAAAGGCCGGACGGGTAGAATCATATATCAGGAGCAGGGTGAGCTGTTGTTCACCCACTTTGGGCTGTCCGGACCGCTGGTGCTGTCGGCCAGCGCCCACATGCGGAACTTTGAAAAGGACAGCTATGTCTGCCGGATTGACCTGAAGCCCGCGCTGGACGAGGCTGCCCTGGATGCCCGTCTGGTGCGGGAGCTGTCCGCCGGGGCCAACAAGGATATGAACAACCTGATGGGGGCGCTGCTGCCCCGCCTGATGATTCCCGTCCTGCTGGAGCGGGCGGGTATTCCGGGGGAGAAGAAGGCCCACGATATCACCCGCGGGGAGCGCCGCCGCCTGCTGGAGCAGCTGAAGGGCTTTGAGTTGGCGGTGTCCGGCCCCCGTCCTGTTGAGGAGGCCATTGTCACCTCCGGAGGGATCAAGGTGTCCGAGGTGGACCCGAAAACCATGGCCTCCAAAAAGGTGGCCGGTCTGTTTTTTGCCGGGGAGATCCTGGATGTGGACGCATACACCGGAGGCTTTAACCTGCAGATCGCCTGGGCCACCGGCCGGGCGGCTGGAGAGGGCGCGGCCGAGTTCATAGCGGCCGGATAATGGGGACGCACATCTCGCACAGGTGCCGGGCAATCATGGGGGCGGCGTACCGCTCAACAATGGGCCTGCTTCTGTCCGCCGGCAGTTCCGCGGTTAGTGCCGGAAGGTTTTCCCAGAAAGACAAAACGCCAGCCTTTGTGTGGGGAATTTCAAAGACAGCATAAAGGCCGTTTTCCAGCACCCGCGTCTCCAGACTGGTTCTCTGCTCCCGGCCCAGGACCAGGCCGACCTCATACCGCAGCCTGTCCGCCGGAACATGGGCGGGGTCGTCCAGCGCGATGCCCAGCAGGACGGATGGGGGGCCAAGGAGCTGTTCCCGGGCCAATTCCCGCTTGAAGTCCTCCAGAAAGCGCCGGTTGTGTTCCCCATACGGGCCGACGCTTCTGCGGCAGGCCAGAGTGATGCGTTCAAACCTCTCTTGTCTCATACAGCTTCCCCCTGTCAGGATAAACCTGATGTTTTTGTTATGATATTCCGAGTTAAAATGGATTTCAAGCACTTTTTTAAATGGATTTGAAAAAATTGAGAAGATCATTGGAGCGGTTCTATGAAGCATGTCAGCATCGCCATCGACGGCCCCGCCGGGGCCGGCAAGAGCACCCTGGCCCGAAAGGCGGCCGGGGAACTGGGATTTTTGTATGTGGACACGGGGGCCATCTACCGCACGGTGGCTCTGAAGGTCCGCCGGGCCGGGGCCGACCCGGAGCGGCCGGAGCAGGTGGTCCCCCTGCTGGAGGGGCTGGACCTGCGCATGGACTACGGGCCGGACGGCGCACAGCGCATGTACCTGGAGGGAGAGGACATCTCCCAGGCCATTCGGACCAGTGAGGTGTCCGGCTTGGCCTCCAAGGTGTCCGCCATCCCGGAGGTGCGTGCCTTTTTGTTGGACTTCCAGCGCCGGCAGGCCAGGGAGCATGACGTGGTTATGGACGGCCGGGACATCGGCACAGTGGTGCTGCCCCGGGCCGATGTGAAGATTTTCCTCACCGCCGCCCCGGAGGCCCGGGCCCGCCGCCGCCTGCTGGAGCTTCAGCAGCGGGGGGAGCCGGCGGAATATGAGCGCGTTCTGACCGACATTCTCCGCCGGGACGAGCAGGATCGGACCCGATCCATTTCGCCCCTGCGTCAGGCGGAGGACGCGGTGCTGCTGGACACCACCAACTTGAATCTGGCGGAGAGCCTCCAGGCGCTGCTCTCCATGATAAAGGAGCGGATTGCCCTGTGAGTACCCAGCCCAACACTGAGCCGAACGTCGAAAACCGGCGGATGGACCGCTGGTATCATTTCCTCTATGCCGTGATATGGCCCTTTTTCAACCTGATGCGCCCCCTGCGGGTCCACGGGAAAGAGCATATCCCGGAGGGAGCGGCGGTCATCTGCCCCAACCACACCACCATCGGAGATCCGTTCTATGTGGTGTTTGCCTTTGGCAGTCAATATCCCATGCGGGCCATGGCCAAGATCCAGATCATGCGGGTGCCCTTTATCGGCTGGATTCTGTCCAAGGCCGGGGTGTTCGGAGTGGACCGGGGCCACGCCGATATGAAGGCGGTGAAAACCGCCCTGAAATTTCTGAAGGACGGCAACAAGCTGCTCATGTTTCCGGAGGGAACCCGAGTCCACCAGGGCGAGGATGTGGAGGCCAAGACCGGAGCGGCCATGTTTGCCGCCCGCACGGGGGTTCCTCTCCTGCCTGTTTACATTCAGCCGGAGAAGAAGCTGTTCCGCCGGAACGACGTGGTGATTGGAGAGCCGTTCCGTCCGCAATTTGCGGGACGAAAGCCCACCGCCGATGAGCTGGACGCCATTACCCATGAGCTGATGGACCGCATCCATAAGCTGGGGGAGGGGCTGTCATGAGAGTGATCCTGGCCAAGTCGGCGGGCTTTTGCTACGGAGTGCGCCGTGCGGTGGAGCTGGCCGAGCAGGCGGCCGCCGGAGGCGGACCCTGTGTGATGCTGGGCTCGATCATCCACAATAAGGATGAGATGGGGCGGCTGGCCAGCCTGGGACTGGGCACGGTGGAACGGCCCGGGGAGGCTCCCGCCGGAGGGACGGTTATCATCCGCTCCCACGGAGAGGGCCGGGCCGTCTGCCAGGAGCTGGAGCGGCTGGGCGTCCGCATTGTGGACGCCACCTGCCCCAATGTCACCCGCATCCATCAGATTGTCAGCCAGTCGGAGGAGCGGGGACGTCAGCCGGTGATTGTGGGGAAGCACGACCATCCGGAGGTGGAGGCCATTGCCGGCTGGTGCAGCCGGCCCGTGGTGGTTTCCGGCGCGGAGGAGCTGGAGGAGTGGCTGCAAAAGGCCCCTGAATTCAAGACTTTGCCACTAACTTTTGTGTCTCAGACCACTGCCATCCGGGCGGTCTGGGAAAAATGCGTGGAAAAAGCAAAAAAAGAGTGTACAAACGCAGAATTTTTTGATACAATATGTGGAGCGACGTCCAAACGCCAGGAAGAGGCCAGCCAGCTTGCCCGAAAATGCGGCACGATGGTGGTCATCGGCGATGAGAAAAGCTCCAATACCAGGCATCTGGCGGAGCTTTGCAGACAAGTCTGTCCCCGCGTCCTGCTTATCGAGCGGGCGGAGGAGCTGGACCTCACCTGCATCCCCCCGGCGGATTTGGTCGGCATCACGGCGGGCGCGTCCACGCCCGCGTGGATAATAAAGGAGGTCTATGACAAAATGAGCGACGAAATCATGGAGATCGAAAAATCCTTCGCGGAGCTGCTGGAGGAGTCGATCAAAACTTTAAATACGGGGGATAAGGTAACTGGAACCGTTGTCGACATCACACCCACTGAGGTGCAGGTGGAGCTGGGCATCAAGTACCCCGGCTATATTCCCCTGTCCGAGCTGAGCGACGATCCCACCGTCAAGCCCGAGGACGTGGTCAAGGTGGGCGACGAGATCGAGACCTATGTCATGCTGGTCAGCGACCGGGACTGCCTGGTCAAGCTGTCCAAGAAGCGCCTGGACGCAGTGAAGCACTGGGAAGAGATCGAGCAGGCCCGCGAGAATGAGACCGTGATGGAGGGCGTCGTCACCGAGGATAACAAGGGCGGCGTGGTGGTCTCCGTCAAGGGCGTGCGGGTGTTCGTCCCCGCCTCCCAGACCGGCCTGCCCCGTGAGACTCCCATGAGCACTCTGGTCAAGCAGCGGGTCCGCCTGATCATTACCGAGGTCAACCGCGCCCGTCATCGCGTGGTGGGCTCCATCAGCCGGGTGATCCGCGCCGAGCGGGCCGCCGCCGCCGAGAAGGTCTGGTCCGAGATCGAGGTGGGCAAGCACTACACCGGAACCGTCAAGTCCCTCACCTCCTACGGGGCCTTTGTGGACATCGGCGGGGTGGACGGCATGGTTCACATCTCCGAGCTGTCCTGGAGCCGCATCAAGCACCCCTCCGAGGTGGTCAAGGTGGGCGACACCGTGGACGTGTACGTCATCTCCTATGACCCGGAGAAGAAGAAGATTTCCCTGGGCATGAAGGACCACAGCCAGGAGCCCTGGACCGTGTTCACCAGCACCTATCAGGTGGGCGACACCGCCAACGTGCGCATTGTCAAGCTGATGCCCTTCGGTGCCTTTGCCGAGGTGGTGCCCGGTGTGGACGGCCTGATCCACATCTCCCAGATCGCGGACCACCGGATTGACAAGCCCGGCGACGTGCTGGCCGAGGGCGACAAGGTGGACGTGAAGATCACCGATGTGGATATGGAGAACAAGAAGATTTCCCTGTCCATCCGCGCCCTGCTGGAGGAAGGCCCTCAGGATGAGGAGCTCCAGGATGAGGCGGCTCAGGAGGACGGGGAGGAGGCCCCCGCCGGTGAGGACCAGGAGGGCTGAGCCCTGATTTTCCCCATAGTATTTCAATGGAGGCCGTAAGGCCTCCATTTTTTGAACATGATCGCAGCGGGCTTGATGTTCAGGCCCATTGAGACCAACGGAACGGGTTGGGCGCGGGGCGTGCCGCCGGGCTGACCGCCGGTGTGCGCATCCGTTCAAGCGGAGCGGGCCAGAAGCCTGTTTCCCAGCCGGAAAATGGGGAAAAAGCAAAAAATAGTACCAAATCTCGTAAAATGCAGGTATATTCCCTTGCGGTCCGCTGTTTGGATTGTTATAATAAAGGAGAGAATGTTGACAGAAGAGCCAAGCTTGCGGACTGGAGGTGCCCAATGTCGTTCCACATCGGGGACAAGGTGGCCCACCCCATGTATGGGGCGGGCGTGCTGGAGAGTGTCGTACAGAAGAAGGTAGGCGGTGTAGTCCGGGAGTATTACATTATGAGGCTGCCGGAGCGGTCCATGGTGGTGATGATTCCAACGGAGAACAGCGAAGAGATCGGGGTGCGTCCGGTGGTGGACCGGGAGCAGGCGGAGCGGGTGCTGGCCGCCATTCCGGGGATTCAGGTGGAGATGACCTCCAACTGGAATCACCGCTACCGGGAGAACCTGGAGCGGCTGAAGAGCGGTGATCTGCTGGAGGTGGCCGCCGTGGTGAAAGGGCTGACCATCCGGGACGCCCGCCGCGGGCTGTCCACCGGGGAGCGAAAAATGCTCCACTCCGCCCGGCAGATTCTTATCTCCGAGCTGGTTCTCTCCAAAAGCCAGAGCTACGAGTCGGTGGAGGCTGAGCTGGACACCGCTCTGGCATAGGCGGAGAGCCGGGGCCATACATTGATGACACAGGAACGGAAAACATGGACGTATGTGGAAAAGGAGCCGTTCGGCTCCTTTTTGTTTTATCACACAGAGAGGAGGAGCGGGTCATGGCAGGACTGCTTTCCAGACTGAAAAAGCAAAAAGATCCCCTCAGATGCTCCGCCGTCATTGTGGCGGCGGGCTCGGCCCGGCGGATGGAGGGCATTGACAAGGTGCTGGCCCCCCTGGGGGAGCTGCCCATTCTGGTCCACACCCTGTACGCCTTCCAGGACTGCCCACTGGTGGACGAGGTGGTGGTGGTCACCCGGGAGGATCTCCTGGTGGAGGTGGGCCGCCTGTGCCGGGACTTTGTGCTGGACAAGGTGACCAAGGTGATTGTGGGGGGAGCGGAGCGGATGGACTCGGTGCGCGCCGGCCTGCGGGAGGTGCGGCCCGAGGCGGATCTGATTGCCATTCACGACGGGGCCCGTCCCCTGGTCAGCCGGGAGGTGCTGTGCCAGGCCATTGAGCGGGCGGCTGTCACCGGCGCGGCCGCCCCCGCCGTCCCGGTGACCGACACCATCAAGCGGGGAGAGGAGGGACTGGCCGTGGAGACGGTGGACCGCTCCACCCTGTTTGCCGTCCAGACCCCCCAGGTCTTTGAGGCCGGGCTGATCCGGGCCGCCCTGGAGCAGGCGGCCCGGGAGGGGATTCCCCTCACCGATGACTGCGGGGCGGTGGAGCGGCTGGGGATGAAGGTGTCCCTCACCCCTGGAAGCCGGGAAAACCTGAAGATCACCACCCCTCTGGACCTGGTGCTGGGGGAGGCCATTTTAGAGGCAAGAGCGAAGGGGGAACTGGAATGATTCGTATTGGCCACGGCTATGATGTTCACCGGCTGACAGAGGGGCGAAAGCTGATTCTGGGCGGGGTGGAGGTGCCCCACACTCTGGGCCTGCTGGGCCACTCCGACGCCGACGTCCTCACCCATGCGGTGATGGACGCCCTGCTGGGGGCGGCCGCCCTGGGGGACATCGGAAAACACTTCCCGGATACCGATCCGGCCTACGCCGGGGCGGACAGCTTAAGGCTGCTGGACCATGTGGTGGAGCTGCTGGAGGAGCGCGGCTGGCAGGTGGGCAACGTGGACGCCACCATCCTGGCGCAAAAGCCCAGGCTGGCCCCCTACATCGGCCAAATGCGGGACAACCTGGCCGCCCATCTGAGGGTGGACCCGGACCGGGTAAACGTGAAGGCCACCACCGAGGAGGGACTGGGCTTCACCGGGGCAGGAGAGGGCATGGCCGCCTATGCGGTCTGCCTGCTGGAGCGGATGGTGCAGGAGAAACACATGGGACGGCCATGAAGCCCTGAACGGTCAGGTTTTTTCCGCCAGGGAATTATGTCCCGGGCTTGTTCTGCTTCATAAGCAGGTCCAGGTCGGAGCGGACCGAGGTGTGAGCGTCGTAGAGGTACTCCCATACGGCAAACAGGCCCTCGGCGTAGGCGTGTCCTTCGGAACTGATGGCCTGGGCCACCGCACCCACGGCGTTGACCCCCCAACTCAGACGATCCACCGCGTCGTTCAGCTCCAAAAGCTGGGCTTGTAAGTTCATTGTAAAACCTCCTTGCGTTTTCCCGGAGGTTGTGGCATAATCAGATTTGCCAGACCTTCGGGTGTGGTGTAAATAACGGATTCGCTTTGCTTTGTGAAGGGTGGGCGTTTCCGTTATTTTTGTTCGCCGAGTTCTTCATCAATCTTTTGGTTGAGCCATTCCGCTTTTGAACGATTATTGTTCTTCAGCTTTTTTTCAAAGCGCTCCATTTTCTTTCGTTCCACTTCTACGGTAAACGCTTTGAATTTTGCCCGCCTTGCTTTGAAGTAGTCGGCTCTGCTGTCGGGGGACACTAGTTCACCTCCCTGTTACGGGCAACATTATAACATGTTGCGGGCAACAGGTCGAGGGTAAGTTTAAGTAATTTTGGCGGGCGGCCTTTGGCCGCCCGCCAAAATTACTTCTGCGTCATTAAGGAGAATTTCGCCGCCTGCGGGCGGCGACCTACTTTGCCCGCGGCGGCAAAGTAGGCAAAACGCCGCTTAGGGAAGGGGGGGATTTCGAATTGTCCCTACCCCTTTTGTCTCGCTGCGCTCGACATTTCCCCCTGACAGGGGGAATCGGCCCCCTTTCCCTAAGAACCCTTTCCCCTTGAAACGACCAAAAGGGGGCCTCGGCCCTCGTCGTCGCAAAGTCCATTCCGCTCCGAACACCCTGACGGGTATTCGTCGCTGCATTTCCTTGCTCCTCCTCTCCAAACCATGACCACTTCGTTGGGTCATGGTTTGGGGGCGGCCTGCGGCCGCCTCTTAATTTGGAATTCCCCCGGAGGAGACGCACCCCAGAAAAAGATGCGCTTCCGTAGGGGCGGCCCCATGTGGCCGCCCTCGGGCCGATGAGGCATCGGCCCCTACGCACGAAAAGCGGTCCCGCTCGCCGATCACCGCCCACGGTGTATGCTGCACTACTTAGGCGCATCTAATCTTGTAGAAGTAGGTGGTCCAATTTATTGAGGAGAACGGCAGTGATAATCTTTGCACACCCTTCCTGATGTTTCCGCGCCGGCCGCAAGTGCCGGGGCGCCCCTTCTACTCCCCCGTAAAAACGGGGGTCCGGGGGTCGCGGGGTAGGGCATCGAAGATGCCCGTGAGCCACCCCCGGCGATTCTTTGGTTTCTTTCTGATCGCTCAGAAAGAAACTCGCCGTCCGCAGACGGCGAAATATCCTGAGAACAAAAGAGAGATTTCGCCGCTGCGGCGGCGACCTACCTTGCCTACAGCGGCAAAGTAGGCAAAACGCCGCTGGGGAAAATGGCTTTTAGGAAAGACCTGCGGCTCACGCCTTGGTCTTTCAGGAGCCATTTTCCCCAGCCCCCCTTTTTACGGGAGTGTAGAAGGGATACCCCGGCACCTGCGTCCGGCGCGGTGCTTTATGGATTGGGGTCCTAAGATTATCACTGCCGTTCTCCTCAGTAATTGAAACAGGTGCTTCTACAAGATGTAATGCGCCTAAGTGGTGCAGCATACACCGCGGGTTGTGGACGGCCACCGTGGGCGGTGGTAAACGTTGGGCGGCCCCATGTGGCCGCCCCTGCGAAAGGACAAGAAACCTTACCAGACTGGCGCACACTGTGCGTCCCGGAAAACAAAAAAACCGCCTAAGGCGGGGGCTTGCCCTGCCTTAGACGAAAAAACCTCAGTCAATCTGCGTCTCCCAGTGCTCGGCCCGGCTGGCCTCGAAGCACATGCGGATCTGCTCGGCGGTGCACTTGTCCTCAGAGAGGGGCGGCAGCTCCTCCGGGGCAAACCAGCCGCTCTCCGTTGTCTCAATGTTGGGGGTGAAAGAGCCTCCCACCGCGGTGCACAGGAGAAATATCTTGCAGATCCGGTAGGCGTATCGGGGCCTGTTGTGCTTTTCCCGGTCCTGCACCGCGATGACCCGGTCCACTCTTACGTCCAGCCCGGCCTCCTCCTTTGCCTCCTTGATGGTGTTCTCCTTCACCGACTGGTCCACATCCACCCATCCCCCCGGCAGGGACCACAGCCCGGTGTTCTCCCGCACCAGCAGAATTTTCCCGTCCCGGACAATGGCGGCCCTGGAATCCAGCTTGGGGGTCTGGTAGCCCGTTTCACAGCAGAACAGGCCGGTCACCTTCTCCAAAGGCAGGCCGGACAACTGGCTGACCATCTCGGCCGAAATTTCCCGGATGCGCTGAAAGCGCTGAATGTCGTATACGTCCTTCCCATAGTAGAGTCCGGCCTGGGCCAGGCTTTGCAGCTCCACGGCCCAGTCCAGCAGCTGATTTTGGTCCATATCTGCTCCTCCTTTCTTCATGGAACGGCCGTCACAGGGGCCGGCACAGCACCATTATATACCGCCGACGGGGGCGGGACAAGAGAAAAGAAAGCCGGCCGGGGACAGGACGGAAAGCGGCGGCATACACTGGTGCAGGGAAATCAGCTTCGGACCGGGCGCCTGTCTGCGCGGGCCGCCCGATCCGTGGGAAAGGAACCATGCCATGCTTTATTATCTCATTGTGTGCCGCTCTCTGACCTACGCCCAGCGCACAGCCGCCGCGCTGGAGCGGGCAGGGATCTCGGCCCGGGTCCTCCGCTCCCCCAAAAGCATCGCGGGGGAGGGGTGCAGCCACAGCGTGAAAATATCCCAGCGCAGCCTGCCGGGCGCCCTGCGGGTGCTGCAGCGGGCGGCGCTGGAGCCCAAGCGTATCTTTATCACAGCCGGCGACGGCAGCTATCAGGAGGTGGAGCTGTGATCTATCTGGACAGCGCGGCCACCACCCTTCAAAAGCCGGCCGCAGTCGCCCGGGCCTCGGCCTGGGCCATCCGCCGTCTGGCCAGCCCCGGCCGGGGAGGGCACCGGCCCGCTATGGAGGCGGCCGATACCGCCTTTGCCTGCCGGCAGGAGGCGGCGGAGCTGTTTCATGTTCCCTCGCCGGAGCAGGTGGTGTTTACCTTCAACGCCACACATGGCCTGAACATCGCCATCCACACCCTGGTGAAACCGGGGAGCCGTGTGGTGATCTCCGGCTATGAGCACAACGCGGTCACCCGGCCCCTGTGGGCCATTCCCAATGTAGCGGTGCGGGTGGCTCAGTCGCCCCTGTTCCGGCAGGACCTGGCCCTGTCCGCTTTCCGCCGCGCCCTGAGAGAGGAGCAGCCCGACGCGGTAATCTGCACCCATGTGTCCAACGTGTTCGGCTTTGTGCTGCCCATTGAGGAGATTGCCGACCTCTGCCGGGCCGCGGGGGTTCCTCTGGTGGTGGACGCCTCCCAGTCGGCGGGGTGCATCCCCCTGGACTTTCAGCGCCTGGGGGCCGACTTTGTGGCCATGCCGGGCCACAAGGGGCTGTACGGCCCCCAGGGAACCGGCCTGCTGCTGTGCGGCCGCACCCCGGAGCCCCTGCTGCAGGGGGGAACAGGCAGCGCCTCACGACAGCAGGAGATGCCGGAGTTTCTCCCTGACCGGCTGGAGGCGGGAACCCATAACATTGCCGGCATTGCCGGGCTGCTGGAGGGTTTGCGCTACCTGCGCCGGAGGGGTGTGGAGCGGATTGCATCCCATGAGCGGGAGCTGATCCGCACCTTGGGGGCCGGGCTGAAGCGCCTGGAGGGACTGGAGGTCTTTCTGGCCGGTGATCCGGCGGCCCAGGCTGGGGTGCTGTCCTTCCGCTCGGCGGATTGGGACTGTGAGGTATTGGGCCAGGCGCTGGGAGAGCGGGGGGCCGCTCTGCGCGCGGGACTCCACTGCGCCCCTCTGGCTCATCAGACAGCGGGCACACTGGAGACGGGGACCGTCCGGGCCAGCGTCTCCGACTTCAATACCAGGGGAGAGGCGGTCCGCTTCCTCCGGATGATGGAATCGCTCTGTCCCCGAACACGCTGAGTTCCAGGGGGTGACAGTTGGAGACTGTCGGAAAAGCGGCGCGCCGCTTTTTCAAGAAAGGCTGCACGAAACTTTCACCTCGATGTCGTCGTCACAAGCTGCGGATCGCTCGCATCCGAGTCAACCCGGATGCTTGTTCCCTCCGATGCTCCTTCTCTCCCAGAAAACCATAAAATGGTTTTCTGGGGGTCCAGCATTGCCGGCAAAAATTTCGTGAGAGGTGTCATTTCCGACGTACATGCCGTCGGAAATGACGGGATTTGATTTTATTCCGCCGTCTGCGGACGGCGGAATTCCTTGCAGGAGGGCTTTTTTGACAAGCTGATTTGGAGGTCCTGCCGGGAATCTTATAGAAAAATTCATGAAAAATTTATCTGCGTTTCCCCCTTTCATGTTGCCAATCCCGGGAGAATATCGTATAATGATAAAATGATCCACGGAATTCAGACCGTGTCCGGCCGCCGGATTCGGTCAAAACCACAGATGGAAGGGGTGACCGCTATGTTGGATGCAATCCAGGTCCTGCTGCAGTCGACTCTGCCTCTTATTCGCATCCGGCTGGCGGATGTGATTGATATTGCCATCATCTCCTTCTTTGTCTACAAGCTGATGTGGATGCTGCGCAAGACCAGTTCCGGCCGCGTGCTGCGGGGCATCCTGATTTTAGTGCTGGCCATGTGGGTCTCCTCAATGATCCCCCTCATCGCCACCAGCTGGGTGCTGAACTATGTGGTGGATCAGGGCATTCTGGTGCTGGTCATCTTGTTCCAGCCCGAGCTGCGCCGTATCCTGGAGCGGGTGGGCACCACCCGCTTCGGGCTGGTTTTTGCCTCCTCCCGGCCGACGGCCTCGGCCGACCTGGAGAGCGCCATTCTCCAAACCACCGAGGCCTATACCGACCTGTCCCGGGACAAGGTGGGCGCCCTGATGGTCTTTGAACGGCAGAACCTGCTGGATGATGTGATTAAAACAGGGACCGCCCTGGACTGCGCCGTGTCCAGCGAGCTGCTGAAAAATCTATTCTGGAACAAAGCCCCCCTCCATGACGGGGCGGTCATCGTCCGGAACGGCCGTATCGTGGGGGCGGGCTGTATGCTGCCCCTGTCCAGCAACGTAAATCTGAGCCGGGACCTGGGGATGCGCCACCGGGCGGGCATCGGCATGAGCGAACACTCGGACGCGGTGGTGGTCATCGTCTCGGAGGAGACGGGCTCCATCTCCGCCGCCGTGGGCGGGATGCTCAAGCGCCACCTGGCCCCCGAGACGCTGGAGCGGCTGCTGCGCAACGAGCTGCTCAGCGACCAGGAGACGCGCAAGGCGGCACAGATTCCGCTGATCAGCCAGATCCTGGAGCGGAGCAAAAAGGACGGTGAGCGGAAATGATGGACCGTCTGAAAGAGAGCAAGTGGGTCTACGTCCTCATGTCCGTGCTGCTGGCCTTTGTCTTGTGGCTCTATGTGCGCACCGACCAGGACCCCACTGGGGAGATGACGCTGCGCAATATCTCGGTCCAGCTGTCCGGGGTGAATGTGCTTACCCAGCAGGGACTGACAGTATCCGGCCTGTCGGTGGAGGAGGTTTCCGTCCGCTTTCAGGCTCCGGCCAGCATCCAGGATGCCCTCTACCAGAACCGGGAGGATATCACTGTAACGGTGGATGTCTCCCGGTGTACCGCGGGGGAGAACCGGCTCAGCTATACCGTCAACCTTCCCCAGAGCGTCAACCGGGACCGGGTGTCAATCATGGCCCAGACCCCGGACGTCATTACCGTTACAGTAGATACCCTTTACACCAGTACGTTTCCGGTGGAGTTCCAGCTGAACGGGTCCGTGGCCGACGGCTACCAGACCGGAACGGCGGCCATCAGCCCGGAAACCGTGGTGGTCAGCGGTTCGGTGGACCAGGTGAGCCAGGTATCCCGGGTGGTGGCTGTTCTGGAGGAGGAGGACCTGAGCACCCAGTTTGCCGGGGACCTTCCCCTCACCCTGCTCAACGGGGAGGATGAGGTGCTTACCGACCTGAATGTGACGCTCTCGTCCGAGTCGGCCTATGTGGTGCTCCCTGTTCTGAAGGAGGAGACCGTCAACCTGACAGTGAATTTTATTCCCGGCGGCGGCGCCACCGAGGATGATCTGGTGGGCGAGCCTGTTATTGAGCCCTCCACCATCACGGTGGCCGGCGCGGAGGAGGATATCGCCGACCTGACCGAGATCTCTCTGGGCAGCATCGACCTGGCCACCGTGGGCGGCAGCGGCGAGATCCAGGTGACCATGACCATCGACCTGGATTCCCGTCTGGTGAACGTCAGCGGCGTCACCACTGCCACCGTCACCTTCTCCCTGGAGGGGCTGGAGACCCGCACCTTCCAGACAGAGAATATCACAACCTCCGAACTGGAGGGGTACCACGTCTCGGTGGTCACCCAGGTGTTGTCCGTCCAGATCCGGGGCAAGACGGAGGATCTGGACCTGATCGACTCCAGTCAGATCCGGGTGGTGGCCGACCTGTCCGAGATCACCTCCACCGGAACCTTCCCGGTCCCCGCCCGGGTCTATCTGGACGCTGCGGGAACGGCGGGGGTAATCGGAACCTATACTGTGATGGTCAATGTGAGCAGGTAGTCCCTGCCAAGGCTTTGGAGGCTGTTTTGCCATGGTTCAAAATGCAGTTGTAAAAAAGGTTGTGGGACAGGATGTGGTTCAGGTGTCCCTTCTGCGCCAGATGGAGTGCGGGCTTCACTGCGACGGCGCCTGCGCCGGCTGCGGCCAGCGGCCCAAGGAGGAGATCCTGGCCCTGGCCAATAACCCCATCGGGGCCCAGCCCGGCGACTTTGTGGAGGTGGAGCCATCCTCCGGACACAATATCGGCCTGTCGGTGGTGGTGTTCGGCCTGCCCTGTGTGGGGCTGGCTGCGGGCTATGTGGTGGGACAGGCCCTCGGAATGGGGGAGGGGCTCTCCCTTGCGGCGGCCGCCGCCGGCCTTTTGGTTGGGTTCCTGCCCGCCGTTCTGCTCAACCGCAGGATCACACGCAGCCAGCGGCCTGAGTTTCAGATCCTGAAGTTTCTGCACTGAGGAGAGACCGTGTTCGGCTATGTGCGCCCCTTCCGGCCGGAGCTGAAATGCAGGGATTTCGACCTGTACCGGGCCAGCTACTGCGGCCTGTGCCGCTGCCTGCGCCGCCGGTACGGCCTGCTGGCCCCCATGTTCCTCAACTACGACTTCACCTTTCTCACCCTGCTGCTGTGGCAGCCGGAGGAGAGCGTTCAGCCCTGCCGCGGCCGGTGCCACGCAAACCCGCTGCTGAAAAAGGACATGTGTCCCGACAGCCCGGCCCTGGAGCTGGCCGCCGATGAGAGCATCATCCTCACCTGGTGGAAGCTGCGGGACTCAGTGGCGGATGACGGCTTTTGGTCCGGACTGCCCGCCCGGGTCCTGTCCGGACTGCTGAAAGGGGCCTACCGAAAGGCGGCGCGCCGGCGCCCGGAATTTGACCGGGCGGTCCGCACCAGCCTGGAGGAGCTTTCCGCTTTGGAGAAAGAGAAGTGTCCCTCACTGGACCGGCCGGCAGACACCTTTGCCCGGCTGCTTCAGGCAGCCGTGCCCCCTGAGGAGAGCCGGGGCCGGGTGCTGGAGCAGCTGCTCTACCACCTGGGGCGCTGGATCTATCTGGTGGACGCCAGGGACGACCTGGAGGAGGACCGCCGGGCCGGACGATATAATCCGGTGGCGGCCCGCTACGGAGGCGCGGCGGATGACCAGGCGCTGAAGCTGACCCTGGACCACTCCCTGGAGCTGATGGGAGCGGCCCTTCAGCTGGGGGAGTTCGGCTGCCGGATGCCGATTTTGGAAAATATCATCTATCTGGGCCTTCCGCTGGTGCAGCGAGCCGTGCTGGAGGGCAGCTGGTCCCAGGTAAAAAAACAAGAAAAGATATGGAGTAAGCGTTCATGAGAGATCCGTACAGCGTTCTTGGGGTCAGCTCCAACGCCTCCGACGAGGAGGTCAAAAAGGCCTACCGGGAGTTGGCCCGCAAGTATCACCCGGATAATTATCAGAATAACCCCCTGGCGGACCTGGCCGAGGAAAAGATGAAGGAGATCAACGAGGCCTATGAGACCATCACCAAGCAGCGCTCCGGCGGCGGAGGCGGAGGATATCAGCAGTCCTCCGGCTACAGTCAGGGGGGGAGCTACTCCTCCTCTGGCAGCTCCGATTTTGTCCAGGTGCGCCAGATGATTCAGCGGGGCGACCTGGCCGGGGCCGAACGGCTGCTTCAGGAGGCCCCCCAGCGCAACGGCGAGTGGTATTTCCTGGTGGGCAGCATTGCCTACCGGAAGGGCTGGCTGGATGACGCCATGCGCAACTACTCCATGGCTGTCCAGATGGAGCCGGGCAATATGGAATACCGTCAGGCGCTGGCCATGATGCAGCAGCGCAGCGGGGGATACCGTCCCTACGGCTACACCACAAATACAGTGGACGGAATGGACTGCTGTACCACCATGCTGTGCCTGAACTGCCTGTGCGGGGGGTGCAACTGACATGGCGGGGCGCTTCTCCTCCGGCTCGGGCCGTGTGGCGCTTGGGGGCGTCCTGGCCGCCGGAAGTCTGGCCGTCCTGTGGCTGGCCTCCGTCACGCCCACGGGACAGCTGGGCATTACGGCGGCGGCCGGCCTGTTTCCGGTGGCGGCGGTGCTGTCCGCCGGCCGGGCGGCCGGCTATCTGTGCTGGGCGGCGGCCTCCATTCTGGGGCTGCTGCTGGTCCCGGACAAGGGGGCTGTTCTGCTCTACCTGTGCTTTCTGGGCGTTTATCCGGTGGCCAAAAGCCGCCTGGAGTCCTTAAAAAGCCGACCGGCGGAGTGGCTGGGGAAGCTGGTATTCTTTAACGCCGCACTCACCCTGCTTTGGTTTGGCTTTCGAGCGCTTTTGCTGCCTGCTCTGCCGGAATGGATGACAGAGCAGGTCTGGATTTTGTATGCGGCGGGCAATTTGATCTTTGTCCTCTATGATCTTGCCCTGTCCCGGCTGATCGGAGCCCTGCAGGGCAGGCTGCGCTTCCGCAGCCGCTGAGAAAGGGCGCCCCGCTGCAAAGGAGAGGAAGAAATTTGATTAAAAGCATGACCGGCTACGGCCGGGCGGAGGAGACGGCGGAGGGCACCGCCATCACGGTGGAGCTGCGCTCGGTGAACAACCGCTATCTGGACTGCAATGTGCGCATCCCACGGCTGTACCTCTTTGCGGAGGAGGCCATCAAGAGCCGTGTCCAGGGGACCACGTCCCGGGGAAAGGTGGACGTATTCGTCACGCTGGATCAGACGGAGGCGGAGCAGGTAAAGGTGACGGTCAACCGGGCGGCGGCCGACGGATACTGCGCCGCCCTGCGCCAGCTTGCTGAGACCTACGGCCTGTCCGACGATATTTCAGTGTCCCTGCTCTCCCGGTTTCCCGAGGTGCTTCTGGCCGAAAAGGCGGAGGAGGACCTGGAGCAGACCGCCCAGAGCATCTTCCGGGTACTGGACCGGGCGCTGGCCGACTTTGACCGGATGCGCACCCGGGAAGGGGAGCGGCTGAAGGAGGACATTCTGGCCCGGGCGGCCGCCATCGAGGAGAAGGTGGCCCTGGTGGAGGAGCGCTCCCCCCAGACGGTTGCCGAGTACCGGGAAAAGCTGGAGGCCCGCATGCAGGAGGTACTCTCCAACACCCAGCTGGACCCCGCCCGCATCCTCACCGAGGCGGCCATCTTTGCCGACAAGGTGGCGGTGGACGAGGAGACCGTCCGCCTGCGCAGCCACATCGGGCAGCTGCGCGCCATGCTGGACCAGGGGGGCGCCACGGGCCGGAAGCTGGATTTCCTGATCCAGGAGTTCAACCGGGAGGCCAACACCATCGGCTCCAAGTGCAGCGACCTGGAGATCTCCCGCCTGGTGGTGGATATCAAGGCGGACATTGAGAAAATCCGGGAGCAGGTGCAGAACATTGAGTAAGGGGGCTTGTCCTTGAAGCTGATCCACGTGGGCTTTGGAAGCCTGGTCTCGGCCGAGCGGGTGGTGGCGGTGGTCAGTCCCGACTCGGCCCCCATCAAGCGTATGACCCAGGAGGCCAGAGAGCGGGGCGTCCTCATCGACGCCACCTACGGCCGGCGCACCAAGTCGGTGCTCATTATGGACAACGACCACCTGGTTTTGTCCGCCCTGACGCCGGACGTCATTGCCGGCCGGGCGGAGGGAGAGAGAGACAGCCGGGAGGAGGAGGCCACATGACGGTAAAAAAGGAAAAGGGACAGCTGATCGTACTCTCCGGTCCCTCCGGGGTGGGGAAGAGCACGGTCATCGCCGAGCTGCTGGGCCATCGAAAAAATATCTACTTCTCCGTCTCCTACACCACCCGGAAGCCCCGGGTTGGGGAGCAGGACGGAGTGAATTACAACTTTGTCACCCGGGAAGAATTTGAGCGGATGATTGCAAACCACGAGCTTCTGGAGTTTGCCCAGTATGTGGACAATTACTACGGCACCTCCCTGAAGGCGATTCAGGAGCGGATCGAGGCGGGAATCGACGTCCTGCTGGACATTGAGGTGCAGGGGGCGGCCAAGGTGCGCGCCCGGTGTCCCGGCGCTTTGCTTATCTTTATCATTCCCCCCTCCTTTGAGGAGCTGTCCCGCCGCCTCCACCGCCGGAACACCGACAGCGAGGACGTCATTGCCGGCCGGCTGGAGAAGGCCCGGGTGGAATTCCGGGAGATCCCCAAGTATGATTATCTGGTCATCAACGACAAGGTGTCCAACGCTGTGGAGGAGATTGAAGCCATCCTCACCGCGGCGGAATGCCGGGTGGAGAACCGCAGTCAGATGCTGGCCCAGTTTGTCTGAGAACGGGTCTTGAAGTTAGGAAGGAGTTTTTCGATATGATGCTGTATCCCGCTATGAAGGATCTGCTGAAAAGGGTGCCCAGCCGCTATGAGCTGGTCAACGTGGTGGCCCACCGGGCCCGCCAGATCTCCAGCGCGGCGGAGGCCGCCGGCGAGCCCCTGGACGACAAGCCGGTGAGCATCGCCATCCGTGAGGTGGCGGAGGGTGATCTGGACAACGAGCTGCAGAAATAAAAACCGGCAAGCGGAGGGTGCCCTTCGCTTGCTTTCTGTGTCAGGAGAAGGCGAGGGGAGAGGATGGCCCGCAGAGTGGCAAAGATCGCACTGTCCCGGGCGGTATACGCCATTGACAAGCCCTATGACTACCTGGTCCCCGCCGAGCTGGAGGGACGGCTGTGCCCCGGCATGCGGGTGCTGGTCCCTTTCGGGGCTGGCGACCGGGGCTCGGAGGGGATTGTTCTCTCCGTACAGGAGGAGGGCAGCGGCGGCCGCAGCCTGAAGGCGGTCCAGGCCCTGTTGGACGAGGAGCCGGTGCTGGACCGGTACGCCCTGCAGCTGGCCCTCTGGATGCGGGAGCGGTATTTCTGCACTCTTTACGACTGTGTCAAGGTTATGCTGCCCGCCGGGCTGTACTTCTCTCTGAGGGACTGTCTGGTTCTGAAAAATCCCGGCAGCCGGGAGGAAAATTACGCCCTGGCGGAAGCAGTCTCCGGAGGCGGAGAGCTGATGGACCTGCTCTACTCCTGGGGGGGCAGGGGCGACATGGAGCAGATCCGCCTGGCCTTCGGCACCCGGGACCCCGGCCCCGCCATCCGCCATCTGCGCCGGCAGGGAGCGGCTGAGCTGGAGACCAGTACCCAGCGGGGGGTGGGGGATAAGACCGAGCAGCTGGCGGTGCTGGCCATTCCCCCCGAGGACGCCATGGCCATGGTAACCCCGCGCCGGAGGTCAGCTCCTTTGCGCTACTCGGTGACCGAGCTGCTGTGCGCCCTGGGGGCGGCCTCCGCCAAGGAGCTGTGCTACTACACCGGCGCCTCCATGACCACCGTCAAATCCCTGGCCAAGAGCGGCATCCTTACCCTGGAGCGGCAGGAGGTGTTCCGCCGCCCCAAAATGGAGGAGGCGGAGCCCGCTCCGCCCCCCGTCCTCAACGAGGAACAGGAGGCCGCCTTTCAGGGGCTGGATGCCCTGAGTCAGCAGGGGACGGCGGCCGCCGCCCTTCTCTGCGGCGTCACGGGGAGCGGCAAGACCCAGGTGTACATCCGCCTGATCCAGCAGGTCATCGCCCGGGGGAAAAAAGCCCTGGTGCTGGTGCCTGAGATTGTCCTCACCCCACAGCTGCTGCGGGTGTTCGCCGCCCACTTCGGCGGACGCATTGCCGTCCTCCACAGCTCCCTCCGGGCGGGGGAGCGGTACGACGAGTGGAAGCGGGCCCGCTCCGGTCAGGTGGACGTGGTGATCGGCACCCGGTCGGCGGTGTTCACCCCTCTGGAGAACCTGGGCCTCATTATCCTGGACGAGGAGCAGGAGGCCAGCTACAAGTCGGAGAACGTCCCCCGCTACCACGCCCGGGACGTGGCCAAATACCGCTGTGTCCAGCACAGGGCCCTGCTGGTGCTGGGCTCGGCCACCCCGGCGGTGGAGAGCATGCACCAGGCCCGGACGGGAAAGTACCGCCTCTTCCGCCTGACACGCCGATACAACCAGCGTGCCCTGCCCCAGGTGCTGACGGTGGACATGAAGGAGGAGCTGCGCCAGGGCAATGACACCTCCATCAGCGCCCCGCTGCGCCGGGAGCTGGAGGGCAACCTGGAGCGGGGAGAGCAGGCCATCTTGTTCCTCAACCGCCGTGGGGCCAGCCGTATGGTGTCCTGCGGGGAGTGCGGAGCGGTGCCCGAGTGCCCCCGATGCTCGGTGAAGCTGACCTACCACTCGGCCAACGGCCGGCTGATGTGCCACCACTGCGGCTGGTCCCAGCCCCTGCCTCCCGCCTGCCCGGTGTGCGGCGGCATGCTGAACTTTATCGGCACGGGGACCCAGCGGGTGCAGGAGGAACTGGAGGAGATCTTTCCCGGGGTGGAGGTGCTGCGGATGGACACCGACACCGTTTCCGCCGCCCATCCCCACGAGGAGCTGCTGGAGCGCTTCCGGAAGGAGAAGATCCCCATCCTGGTGGGAACCCAGATGGTGGCCAAGGGGCTGGATTTTGAAAATGTCACTCTGGTGGGGGCGGTGGCCCCCGATCTGTCCCTGTATGTGGATGACTTCCGGGCGGGGGAGCGCACCTTCTCCCTCCTCACCCAGGTGGTGGGCCGGGCGGGCCGGGGGGAGAAGCAGGGAAGGGCGGTCATCCAGACCTATACCCCGGACAACGACGTGATCCGTTTCGCCGCCCGGCAGGACTACGACAATTTCTACGCCGCTGAAATTCAAATGCGGCGGCTGCGGGGCTATCCCCCCTTCGCCGATTTGGCGGTGGTCACCGCCTCCGGGCTGAATGAGGGGGCGGTGCTCCGGTGCTGTGTCCGGCTGCGGCAGGCCCTGGAGCAGGTCCTCGGACCCCTGGGGGGCTGGCAGATCCTGGGTCCCGCCCCGGCGGCGGTGGCCAGAGTGAATAACCGATACCGATACCGGCTGACCCTCTCCGGCCGGATGGGGCGGGAGGCCCGCCGGGCCGTGGCCGGGCTGCTGCGGGCGGCCCAGCAGGACAGAGAGAACCGCGGGGTGTCGGTGTATGCCGACCTGGACCCCTATCAAAGCTGAACAGAGCAGAAAAAGGAGAATGCAGCATGGCAATCCGCACCATTTTGACCAAGGGCGATCCCGCCCTGAATAAGGTATGCCACCCTGTCACCAAGTTTGACGGCAGGCTCGGCGTTTTGCTGGACGACCTGAAGGAGACCCTGGCCGCAGCCAACGGGGTGGGGCTGGCGGCCCCCCAGGTGGGCATCCTGCGCCGGGCGGTGATTGTGGTCAACGAGGCAGGGGAGATGATGGAGCTGGTCAACCCGGAGATCATCGCCCAGCAGGGGGAGCAGGACGGCCTGGAGGGCTGCCTGTCCGTCCCAGGTATGTGGGGCTATGTGAAGCGGCCCGAGTGGGTGAAGGTGAGGGCCCAGGACCGGAACGGCAAGTGGTTCGAGGCGGAGGGCAGCGGCCTGACCGCCCGGTGCTTCTGCCATGAGCTGTCCCACCTGGACGGACACCTGTACACCGAACTCACCGACCACCTCTACACCAGCGAGGAGCTGGACCGGATGATGGAGGAGCAGGAGGCCGCCAAGGAGGAAGGGAAATGAGAGTGGTGTTCATGGGGACCCCCGAATTTGCCGTCCCCTCCCTGGAGGCGCTGGTGTCCGCCGGACACACGGTCTGCGGGGTATTCAGCCAGCCCGACCGTCCTGTGGGCCGGCACCATAATAAGCTTCAGCCCACCCCGGTGAAGGCCTGCGCCCAGGCCCATGATATCCCGGTGTACCAGCCGGAGAAGCTGCGGGATGGGACCGCCCTGGCCCTTTTGAAGGAGCTTTCGCCTGAACTCATTGTGGTGGCGGCTTACGGCCGTATTCTGCCTGACGAAATTCTGGCCCTGCCTCCGAAAGGGTGCATCAACGTCCATTCCTCCCTGCTGCCCAAGTACCGGGGGGCCGCCCCCATCAACTGGGCCGTGCTGAACGGGGAGGAGGAGACCGGAGTGACCATCATGGACATGGCTGCCGAGCTGGATGGGGGGGACATCATCCTTCAGCGCGCCACCCCCATCGGGGAGATGGAAAACGCCGCCGAGCTCTACACCCGGCTGGCCCGGATGGGGGGCGAACTGCTGGTGGAAGCGGTGGCCCAGATTGAGGCGGGCACCGCCCTCCGCACCCCCCAGGACCCCGCTCAGGTCACCCACGCCCCCATGCTGTCCAAGGCTCTGTCCCCGGTGGACTGGAGCCGGGGAGCACGGGAGATCTTCAACCAGCTTCGGGGGCTCTACCCCTGGCCCGGCGCCTCCACCGACGCCCTCACCGGGGAGACCGTTAAGCTGTGGGGGGCCCAGGTGGTGGAAAAGCATGCCGACGCCAAGCCGGGAACCGTCCTGGCCGCCGGAGAGCAGGGCATCGACGTGGCCTGCGGCGACGGCCTGACCCTGCGCATCCTGGAGCTCCAGGCCCCCGGCAGCCGCCGGATGTCCGCCGCCGACTTCCTGCGGGGACATCCCCTTGAGGCAGACAGGGCTTAACCGCCACATTCAATGAATGAAGTTCTTCTTTTCCGGTCCGCCGGAAAAAGATTCCGCTCAGAGATCAGGCGTCCCGTTGGGATCTTTTGCCGTTTTTCCGTAAAAATCAATGCCAAAAATCAGATTCAGCCTCCTGCCTGACTGTTGAGAAAGAAGATGATTTGTATGCGGCTGCCCCGTATACGGCGCTGTGCAGTTGTCCTCCTTTTGACCTTTGCTGTCATTTGGACGGCATCTCTCGCGTGGTGTGAATATCTGACGGCACGCTGGGGCGAGCAGTTTCAGGATGGCTGGCGGGAGGTCTCTCTGCTGAACCAGCCGGACCGCTGGAAGGTGCTGTCCT
This sequence comes from uncultured Clostridium sp., assembly GCA_904420465.1. GTDB lineage: Bacteria > Bacillota > Clostridia > Oscillospirales > Oscillospiraceae > Lawsonibacter. The sequence goes on along the minus strand of CAJFVL010000006.1, from coordinate 26,816 downwards.
ATACCAAATCGTCAGCCTGTGTCTATTACGCGGGAGAAAGCGCCGGCGAGACCCTTACATTTGTCCGGGACGGAGACGGACCGTGGACCTGCTGCCGGTGGAGGGCGGTATGGTCTGATTCAGGCAGTGCCGATGGATTCGTCTGGCCTTACATTCGATAGCGGAAAGGGTGCTGCGGGCAAACCGAGACTTGCCCGACGTTCTTTTCTGCACCCCCAAAGAAGCGAGAGGAGGAGCAAGGATGGATGCCAGAGAGACGGCCCTGCTGACCCTCAGCACCTGCCAGCGGCAGGGCGGATGGTCGGACGGGGTACTGAAAAAACAGCTGGCTGCCGCCAGTCTGAGCAGCCGGGATGCCGCCCTGGCCACCCGGCTGTGCTTCGGCGTGCTGCAGAACCAGCTGCTGCTGGATTTCTACCTCTCTCATTTTTCCAACATTCCCCTCAAGCGCATGGAGGGAAAGGTGCTCCAGATCCTGCGGCTGGGGGCCTATCAGATGCTCTTTCTCACCAAGGTTCCCCACAGCGCGGCGGTAAACAGCGCAGTGGCCCTCACCAAGACCCACTGCAAGAACCCCCGGGCCGCCGGGATGGTCAACGGCATCCTCCGCAGTCTGGAGCGCAGCCTGGATCATCTGCCAACCATCCCCCAGGCCGACCCGGTGCTCTATCTCTCCACCCTCTACTCCCATCCCGGCTGGCTTGTAAAGGAATTTATCCTGTCACTTGGACAGGAGGAGGCCGCCCGGCTGCTGGCGGCCGACAACAGCCAGCCTCCCACCTGCGTCATGGTCAACACCGTCAGAACCACAGCGGAGGAGCTGACTGCCCGGCTGGAGGAGGAGCATGTGTCCGTCACGCCCCACCCCTGGCTGGACAACTGTCTGCTGCTGGCCCGGACAGGAAATTTGGAGAGCCTGTCGGCGTTCCGGGAGGGCCTGTTTTATGTCCAGGACCCGGCCTCCCGAATGGCTGTTCTGGCCGCCGGACCAAGGCCCGGCATGCGGGTGCTGGACTGCTGTGCCGCCCCAGGAGGCAAGTCCTTTGCCTGCGCCATCGCCATGGGGGACAGGGGCGAGGTGATTTCCTGTGACCTCCATCCCCACAAGAAAGCGCTGATCCAGGCGGGAGCCGACCGCCTGGGGCTGACCTGCGTCCGCCCCGGGACGGCGGACGCCCGCGCCTTTCATTCCGAATGGGAGGGGGCCTTTGACCTGGTACTGGTGGACGCCCCCTGTTCCGGACTGGGCGTCATTCGGAAAAAGCCGGACATCCGCTATAAGGACCCGGCTCCCCTGGCCGGTCTGCCCTCTGTCCAGCTGGCCATCTTGTCCAATGCGGCCCGGTATGTCCGGCTGGGCGGAACCCTCCTGTACTCCACCTGCACACTCCTCCAACGGGAGAATGAGGGGGTGGTCCGGGCTTTCCTCCGGGACTGCTCTGCCTACAAGGAAGAAAGCTTTACACTTCCTGGCCCAGTTGGAACTGCGGCGTCAGGTATGGTGACCCTGTGGCCCCACATCCATAATACGGACGGATTTTTCATCTGCAAGCTGAGAAGAGAGGGGTGATCCCTTTGGCTGATATCAAATCCATGACGCTGGAGGAGCTCTCCAGTTTCTTTCAGGAGTTGGGAGAGCCGCCTTTCCGGGCCAGGCAGGTGTTCCAGTGGCTGTACCGGGGGGCGGAATCTTTCCGGGAGATGACCAATCTGCCCAAGTCCCTGCGGCAGAAGCTGGAGGAGAGCTGCCTCCTGACCGCGCCCAGGGCGGTCCGGAAGCAGGTCTCCCAGGTAGACGGCACCATCAAATATCTGTGGGAGCTGTCCGATGGAAACTGTGTGGAGTCGGTGCTCATGCGCTACCGCCACGGGAACACGGTGTGCATCTCCTGTCAGGTGGGGTGTCGCATGGGCTGCGCCTTCTGCGCCTCCACCATCGCCGGAAAGGTGCGGGATCTGACTCCTGCCGAAATGGTGGACCAGGTTCTGTTCACCCGGAAGGACAGCGGGGCGGAGATCTCCAACATCGTGCTCATGGGCATCGGAGAGCCGCTGGACAACTTTGATACGGTGATGAGGTTTCTTGCACTGGTAAACCATCCGGACGGATTGAACATTGGAATGCGCCATATCTCGCTGTCCACCTGCGGTCTGGTGGACAAAATTGACAAACTGGCCCAGTATGGGTTACAATTAACCTTGTCCGTCTCCCTCCACGCCCCCGACGATGAGACCCGCAGCCGGATCATGCCGGTGAACCGGAGCGTGGGGGTGGAGCGGCTGATGGAGGCCTGCCGCCGGTATTTTGAACAGACCGGGCGGCGCATCTCCTATGAGTATGCCATGATCGACGGGGTGAATGACGCTGACTGGCAGGCCGACCTTCTGGCCAGGCTGCTGCGGGGCAGCCCCGGTCATGTGAACCTGATCCCCCTCAACAACGTGGAGGAGAGCCCCCTTCGGCCCAGCCGCCGGGTGGCCGCTTTCCAGCGCCGTCTGGAGGAGCAGGGGATCACCGTCACCGTCCGCCGCCGGCTGGGGGGAGACATTGACGCCTCCTGCGGCCAGCTGCGGCGCAAGGCGATGAGAGAACCGCAATAGGATAATCAGCACAGAGGGGAGGCCCTTGCCTCCGCTCGCCGGGGCCGGTCTTCCGGCAGAAAAGGGGAAGAGATTCCATGCATACATGGGGCATCACCCACCGCGGCGCGGTGCGGCAGCAGAATCAGGACGCATACGCCATGCAGGAGCTGGGGGACGGCCGGGTGGTCGCCCTGGTCTGCGACGGCATGGGGGGTGCCCGGGCCGGAAATGTAGCCAGCACCATGGCGGTGGATATCTTTATGAATACATTTCTTCAGGAGGACGAGGGAAGCGACCAGGAGCGCATGCAGGCCGCCGCTGCCCAGGCCAACCTGAAGATCTTCCAGCGTGCCTCCACAGATGAGGAATGTACCGGCATGGGAACCACCCTGGTGGCCGCCCTGGCCGGGGACGGAGAGGCGGTCATCCTCAATGAGGGGGACAGCCGGGCCTATCACATCAACCAGAACGGCATCGCCCTGGTGACCCGGGACCACTCCCTGGTGGAGGACATGGTGGCAAGGGGGGAGCTGACGAGGGACCAGGCCCGCACCCACCCCCACAAAAACCTCATTACCCGGGCCCTGGGAGCTGAACCCGTTCTGCTGGCCGACTGCTTCCGCCAGAGCCTGCTGCCGGGGGAGTACCTGCTGCTCTGCAGCGACGGACTGAGCAACGTGGTCACCGACCAGGAAATGCTCTATGAGATCATCCACGGCGGCGAGGATGACACCTGCTGCCAGCGGCTGCTGGACATTGCCCTCCACCGGGGCGCGCCGGACAACGTGACCGCCGTGCTGATCCGCCGGTGACGGGCAGAGAACCAGAGGAGTAAGGAGGAGATTTACCATGGAGCAATACATAGGTAAATTACTCGATAACCGATATGAGATTTTGGAGCAGATCGGCGTGGGAGGGATGGCCCGGGTCTTTCGGGCCCGGGACCACCGCCTGAACCGGCTGGTGGCCATTAAGATCCTGCGGGAGGACCTGGCCCAGGACGCCGAGTTCCGCCGCCGCTTCCACGACGAGTCCCAGGCCGTGGCCATGCTCTCCCACCCCAACATCGTGGCTGTCTATGACGTAAGCCGCTCCTCGGAGCTGGAGTATATCGTCATGGAGCTGATTGACGGCATCACCCTGAAGCAGTACATGCAGAAAAAGGGGAATAAGCTCAACTGGCGGGAGGCGCTCCACTTCATCACCCAGATTGTCAAGGCCCTGGGACACGCCCACAGCCGTGGCATCATCCACCGGGACATCAAGCCCCACAACATCATGGTTCTCCGGGACGGCAGCGTGAAGGTGGCCGACTTCGGCATTGCCCGGGTGGCCTCCGGCGGGCACAGCACCCTGACCCAGGAGGCTCTGGGCTCGGTCCACTATATCTCCCCGGAGCAGGCCCGGGGCAGCCACATCGACGCCCGCTCCGATTTGTACTCCGCCGGGGTGGTTCTCTACGAGATGATCACAGGCCGCCTGCCCTTCGAGGGGGACACCCCCGTCTCGGTGGCCATCCAGCATATCAACTCCATCCCGCTCTCTCCCCGGGAGATTGATCCCTCCATCCCAGAGGCGCTGGAGGAGATCACTATGAAGGCCATGGCCCCCAACCCGGACAACCGCTACCTGTCCGCCGGGGAAATGCTCTCCGACCTGGAGGAGTTCCGGAAAAATCCCAATATCAATTTTGACTACAGCCTCCATGAATTTGAGCCGGAGGAGGAGCCGGACGAGGACAAGACCCAGATCCGTCCCGCGGTGTCCATCCACCACGGCCGGGATCTGCCCCGGGAGCACAGCCGCGGCGGCAGCCGCAGCAGCGGGCGGCGGCGGACGCCCCGCCGGGACGAGGAGGATGACGAGGAGGAGCGCCGCCCCGACGCCTCCCGCTGGGTGGTGGTGGCGGCCGTAGCCGCTATCCTTCTCTTTGTGGTGGGGGTGCTGTTCTTCCTCCAGCGCACCCTGCTCTCCGGACTCTTTGCCCCTGCCGATCTGGACACGGTGCCCAATCTGGTGGGCATGACTTATGAGGAGGCGGTGGAGCGCTCGGAGGAGCTGCTGGGCGACCGCTTCACTCTGGTGCAGGGAGAGACGGTCAGCGACGAGTCGGCGGAGGGTACCATCATCAGCCAGGACCCGGAAGGGGATTCCCAGGTAGGCTCTGTTGTCACGGAGATCACCGTCACACTCAGCGGCGGACCGGAGACCATCATCATGCAGGACGTGTCCGGCATGTCCTATACAGAGGCCTACCAGCTGCTCACGTCCATGGGACTGAGCGTTCCTCTGCCCGAGTATCAGTATGATGACGAGGTGGAGCGTAACTGCGTCATCTCCTTTACCCCGCTGGAGGGGGCGGTTATGCGTCCAGGAGACGAGGTCCATCTGGTGGTCAGCCAGGGCAAGGAATCCGTCCCGGTCACCCTGACCAGCCTGATTAACCGCAGCAAGGAGGACGCTCTCAATGACATCGCCGCCCTGGGGCTGGTGGCCGATGTGCAGGAGGACGTCTATGACGACACCATTCCCTCCGGCTATGTGTGCTACCAGTACCCAGCCGCAGGGACCTCGATGAAGGAAGGGGATACGGTGACCATCCAGGTCAGCATGGGCCCCGACCCCGCCACTCAGGAGCCTGAGCCGGAGATGGTGACCAAGGAGGTCAGAGTCTCGCTGCCTGACACGGGCGGCGTTGTCAGTGTGACGGTCATGATGGACGGGGCGGTGGTCCACTCGGGAGACTGGGACACCTCCATGGACCTTGCCGCCACCTTCAACGTCACCGCGCCCGCAGGCTCGCAAAAGACCCTTACACTCTATATCAACGGCGTACAGGAGGGCTCCTTCGTGGAGAACTTTTAAAGGTTTATGAAAAAAGAGAACGGCATCATTCTGAAGGCCCTCAGCGGCTTCTACTATGTGGATGACGGAATCACAGTCACTGCCTGCCGGGGACGGGGACGGCTGCGCCATCAAAAGATCACGCCGCTGGTGGGGGATCGGGTTTCCTTTACCCCCCAGGGGGACGGGACTGGCTCTCTGGACGAGATTCTGCCCCGCAAGAATGAGTTTTACCGTCCGGCGGTGGCCAACATCGACCAGCTGATCATCATCGCCTCCCAGGCCGTCCCGGTCACCGACCCCTTTCTCATCGACCGGGTGGCCGCCATCGCGGAGGGCCGCGGCTGCCAGTGCATCATCTGCATCAACAAGTGCGACCTGCATCCGGGGGATGAGCTGGCCGACACCTACCGCAGGGCCGGCTTTCCAACCCTTCAGGTCAGCGCTGAAACAGGGGAGGGCATCGACAGCCTGCGCCAGCTCCTGGTTGACAAGGTTTCAGCCTTTACAGGAAATTCGGGCGTGGGAAAGTCCAGTATCCTCAACGCGCTGGAGCCCAGGATGCTGCTGGCCACCGGGGACGTGAGCGAAAAGCTGGGCCGCGGCCGGCACACCACCCGCCATGTGGAGCTGTTCCGCCTGTCCTGCGGCGGAGTGGCGGCGGATACGCCGGGGTTTTCCTCCTTCGACGTGGACCGGATGGAGCTGATGCGCAAGGAGGAGCTGGCACACTGTTTTCGGGAGTTTGCCCCCTGGCTGGACAAATGCCGTTTCCCCGACTGTGCCCACCGAAAGGAGAAGGGCTGCGCGGTCCGGGAGGCGGTGGAGGCGGGAGAGATTCCGCGCAGCCGCTATGAGAGCTACTGCCGCCTGTATGAGCAGGCCAGCCAGATTCCCGATTGGGAGCGGAAAAGCTGATCGGGGCAGGCTGGCGACTCTGAGATCCATCATACCCGGCCCTGTGGGTCGCGGACTGCAAAGATCCGGAATTTGCAGCTTCCGCCCCGCAGGGCTGTTTTTTGTCACCCTTCCAGTCCGCGGACATAGAATGGAACAGCCGGAAACGGCCAAATAACAGGAGGGGAGGCGTGGACATGGGCATTGTAGTGGTGCGGTCCCCCAAGTGTCTGCGGGGGCTGCTGCGCAGAATCTTCGGCCTGAAATGAAAAGCGGCGGTCATATTCCCCTCTCCCGCGGCATATCATGTCACAAAGCCGGGCCGCGGCCCGGCGGCCCGACACCATAACGAGGGAGAGGACATGACCATGGAACTGGAATTTGAGCGCGACACTATGACATATTACGAGACGGCGGCCTCGGTGACCCTGTGCCAGGAGGAGACACTGGAGAGCATTGTCCCTGACGCCTGCCCTGACATTCTGCGCATTGTGGACGTATGCGGCCAGGCGATGCTCACTGGAAAACAGGCCCGGGAGGGGCTGGCTTCGGTGTCCGGCCTGGTGCGCGCCTGGATTCTGTACCAGCCGGAAGGCGGGCAGGGGCTGCGGCGGATGGAGGTCAGCCTTCCCTTCTCCTGCCAGGCGGAGGCCCCGGGACTGACCGAGCAGGGAATTGTGCTGGCCAGTCCCCGCCTGCGCTGCGCCGAGGCCAGGGCGCTCAATCCCCGGAAGGTGCTGCTCCGGGTGGATCTGGCTGTGGATATCACTGCCTGCCAGCCGGTGGACCGCTTTCTCTGCCGCGGCGTGCTGGAGGGCGAAAAAAGCGGGGTCTGTCAGCGGCAGTTTCTGGGGGAAACTTATCAGATCACAGCTGTACAGGAAAAAAACTTTACATTTTCGGAGGAGGTACGGGTTCAAAGCGTCTCGGGGGAGGCGCCCCAGCTGCTGGCGGTCCGGGCCCAGCCTCAATGCAGTGAGCGCAAGCTCATTGGCAGCAAGCTGATTTTCAAGGGGATGGTGGAGCTGGACCTTCTCCTCCAGGAGGCAGGCGGTGCCCTGGCGGCCAGCCGGCAGACCCTGCCATTCTCCCAGATTCAGGAGATCTCCGGGGCAGGGGAGGAGAGTGACTGCCAGGTCAGCGTTGAGGTGCTTCAGGTGCAGTGCGAGCCCTCCATCGGAGACGGCGCCACCATGGAGGTGGACCTGGAGCTGCTGGCCCAGACGGTGGTGCACAGCCGCCGGCCGGTGGTGCTGCTTCAGGACCTGTACAGCACCCAGCGGCAGACCGAGGCGGATATGGAGACTCAGACCCTGTGCCGTCTGGGAGAGCAGACGGTTCGGGCCCAGCCGGTTCGTGAGCTGCTGGAGACGGCGGAGCTGGCCCGCAGCGTTGTGGACGGCAGGCTGGCGCTGGGTCAGGTTGTGCAGAGCCGCGAGGGAGATCAGATTGTCCTGACCTGCGATGCCTGGGCCGACGTCCTCTACCTGGATGAGGATGGTCAGCCCCGGTGCGTTCGCCGGACCATTCCGGTGTCCTGCCGGCTGGACTGCCCGTCCGACTTCCGGTGCAGCTGCACCTGTGTGCCCGGAGAGCTGTTTGCCGCCCCGGCGGCGGGCGGTGTGGAGGTGCGCTTTACCGTGGAATTTCAGTGCAGAACCACCGCCGGCCTGTCGGTCCCCATGGTAAAAAGCGCCCGCCTGGGCGAGGCCCGGACGACGGGAGAGGGTCCCCGGCCCTCTGTGGTGCTGCGCATGGCCGCCCCTGGAGAGGGGGTCTGGGAGCTGGCAAAGACCTACGGTACCACCAAGGAGGAAATTCTGCAGGCCAACGAGCTGGAGGGGGAGCAGCTGCCCCCGGGCAAGCTGCTGCTCATCCCAAGCGCCCGCTGACTGGGACAGCGTCCCCGGGGGATCGAGCCAAACATGCCGCTCCGTTTGCCGCTGTACGGCGCAAAGGCCATCGCCGAACACGCCGGGAGACTTTGATCCCTTTTAAGGCAGCCCGCCTCGAATGGGATCGAATGCCCCGCAGCGGGGATTTTGTACCACGCAGCGGCACAAAAGTAACGGCATTGTAAAGCCTGTCGAAAAAGCCCTCCCGCAGGAATAAAATTTAATCTGTCATTTCCGGCGGCGTGTACGTCGGAAATGACACCTCTCACGAAAGACAGTCTGACTTTATTGGGGCCCCAGAAAACCATTTTATGGTTTTCTGGGAGAGGAGGAGCATCGGAGGGAACGAGCATCCGGGTTGACTTGGATGCGAGCGATCCGCAGCTTGTGACGACGACATCGAGGTGAAAGTTTCGTGCAGCCTTTCTCAAAAAAGTGACTTTGCCACTTTTTCGACAGTCTCAGGACAGCCGCCTCTCGGCGGCTGTCCTTTTTTCCGCGCCCGCCGTGAAATGTAAAAACGAACCGAAGCAAATGTGAATTTTAATATTATAAAAATTTCACAAAGGGAAATAAGAGGAAATCTAAAGCGTCAAAAAATGTTTAAAAAATAACGATATATCGTTAAAAAATAAATAATTAAACAACATATTGACATAGCAGAAAAGAGGGAGTATGATCGAGCTTGCTTAATATAATTTTTTAAAGATATAAAAATTCATATTCAAGACGAAGCGGACAGGAGGATGGACAACGTGAGCATCTATGTCATTACAGGAGGCACCACCGGCATCGGAGCGGCCACCAGGTCGCTGCTTTTGGAGAGCGGCCATGAAGTATTCAATATCGACTATAAGGGCGGTGATTTCCAGGCTGATCTCTCTGATCCGGCAGGCGTTTCCTCTGCCATCGAAGCGGTTTTTTCCCGCTATCCGGACGGGATTGACGGGCTGATCAGCAACGCGGGTGTGGGACCGACCGCCACGCCGGAGAAAATTTTCGCACTGAATTTTTATGCCGGAATTGAAATCGCGGAGGGACTGCGTCCCCTTTTGAAGAAAAAGAAGGGCAGCTGTGTGATGACCTCCTCCAACTCCATCACCAACTTTACCGTTCGGATGGACTGGGTGGAGCTGCTGACCAACCTGCGCAACAAGGAGCGCGGCCTGGAGCTGGCCCGCATGCTGCCTCAGCAGCAGACCGCCTCCTGCTACAGCTCCTCCAAGCACGCGCTGGCCCGCTGGGTGCGGCGGGTGTCGCCCGCCTGGGCTGTGGATGGACTGCGGATCAACGCGGTGGCGCCGGGCAACACCACCACGCCCATGACAAAGGGATTGACTGAGGCCCAAAAGGAGGCAGCCCTGCTCATTCCCATTCCCACCCGATATGGGACAAAGGAATTTCTGGACGCGGAGGAGATTGCCAACGCCATCTGCTTTTTGGCCTCTCCCAAGGCCAGCGGCATCAACGGCGTGATTTTGTTCGTGGACGGCGGCATCGACGCCCTGCTCCGTTCCGAGCGTTTCTGAAAAGAAGGAGGAGCTTGTCATGACACTGTTGGAGCAATACTTTGACTGTATGCGGGCCGGGGATTGTGTGGCGCTGGCCGACCTGTTCCACCCGGAGGGGATTCTGCACGACTCCTCCTGGACCCGGGTGGGGGAGGACACGCTGCATCTGTCGGGGAAGATGGCCATTGAAATGATGTTCCACCACAAATTCGGCATCAACGGAGGCCCTTATCCCATCAGCGGCGTAAAATTCATGGAGGAAAATGTGGCCTGGTACTTTATCATCTACAAGGGCCAGGTGGTCCCCGCGGTGGCCTATCTGTCCTCTGTGGATGAGAACGGCAAGATCGACCGGCTGAACATCTTCCCCATGTAGGTGCAGATCCCAGCGGCGGAGCTTTTATCCCGGACAGCGGTTTATTCGGCTGTCCGGGATTTTTGTGCGTTATATTCCAGGGCTTATCCTCATACATTGTAGGGAAATCACCGGCTGACCAAAGAAGCCGAAGGAGGAATCGCAGTGCAAGACCGCAAGATCTATGAGGATATCGCCCTCAGAACTGAGGGCGACATCTATGTCGGCGTGGTGGGGCCGGTCCGGACAGGAAAATCCACATTCATCAAGCGCTTTATGGAGACGCTGGTCATCCCCAACATCGACAACGTATACCGCCGGGAACGGGCCCGGGACGAGCTTCCCCAGAGCGGTTCGGGCCGCACCATCATGACTGCCGAGCCCAAGTTTGTCCCCGAGGAGGCGGTCACCGTCTCCATGGAGGGGGGCGGCGACTTCCGGGTGCGCCTGATTGACTGTGTGGGCTATATGGTGGAGGGGGCGGTGGGCCGCCTGGAGGGGGAAAACGAACGAATGGTCACCACCCCCTGGTTTGACCATGAGATCCCCATGCCGGAGGCGGCGGAGATCGGCACCCGGAAGGTGATCTCGGAGCACGCCACCATCGGAGTGGTGGTCACCACCGACGGCACCATCACCGACATCCCCCGGGAGGACTACCTGGAGCCCGAGGGGCGGGTCATTTCTGAGCTGAAGGAGCTGGGCAAGCCCTTCGTTGTGGTGCTCAACTCGGCCTACCCCAACTCGGACCGGGCCCGTGCTATCCGGGCGGACATCGCCCAGCGGTATGACGTGACCTGTGTGGCGGCCAACTGCCTGGAGCTGGATGGAGAGGAGATCACCGGAATTCTCAAGCGGGTGCTCTACGAGTTCCCGGTGAAGGAGCTGGACCTGTTCCTGCCCCCCTGGGTGGACGCCCTGCCCCAGGAGCATCCCATCAAGGCCGCCCTGTATGCCGCCATCCGGGAGGGGACGGAGCAGCTCCGCCGCATCCGGGACGTGGAAAAGACGGTAGCCGCCTTCCAGGGCTGCGAGGTGGTCAGCGCCGCCCGGGTCACCTCCATCGACCTGGGCACCGGCCTGTCCTCTGCCGAGCTGGAGCTGCCCCGCTCTCTGTTCTACACCACACTGTCCCAGCAGTCGGGCTTCCAAATTGAGGACGATGGGGACCTGCTGGAGCTGCTCTGCCAGCTGGCGGTCATCAAATCCTCCTATGACCGGGTGGCCGACGCCCTGAAGCAGGTGGAGGAAACGGGCTACGGCATTGTGGTGCCCTCCATCGACTCCCTGGTGCTGGAGGAGCCTGAAATTGTGCGCCAGGGAGGGCGGTACGGCGTGCGCCTGCGGGCCAGCGCCCCCTCCATCCACATGATCCGGGCCAATATCGAGACAGAGGTGTCCCCCATTGTGGGAGGAGAAAAGCAGAGCGAGGACATGGTCCACTACCTCCTGCAGGAGTATGAGGGGGACTCCAGCAAGATCTGGCAGGCCAACATTTTTGGAAAATCCCTCCATGAGCTGGTTAAGGAGGACCTGAACGCCAAGCTCAAGCGGATGCCGGAGGATGCCCGCGACAAGCTGCGTGAGACCCTGGAGCGCATCATCAATGAGGGCTCCGGCGGCCTGATCTGTATCATCCTGTGAGGAAAACGCGCCCGGCGGCCTGTGCCGCCGGGCGCTCGGTCTGCCCCAAAGGCCCCTGTTCTTCTGCCGGAATCTTATGTTGGTTCGTGTTCCGGGTAGACGTATGACAGGAGGGAGGCGGTCTGTCCGTCCTCCTCCGGGGACTGCTGAACGGTTCCGGCGTAAACCCCCGCCGCGCCGATGATGGCCAGGCAGAGCAGCAGGGCGGACAAAAAAACTGCGGCGCGCATCATCCCAAAGACCTCCTCGCCGTTGTATTTCGTATTCTATCATAGGCGGTGAAGCTGAAGATCCCCTGAAACAGTTTTGAAGGATCTGTAAATTTTGTCAAAGCAGATGGGAAAAGGCTGTCGTTGGCCTGGATGGGCCCTTGCATCCGGCAGAAAATTATTTTACAATATACAAAAATACAGATCCGGCGCATTTTGATTGAGACGAAACGGACAAAGGAGCGTATACCATGGACATCTGCAGGCTGGCCCGGGACATCCAGGCGGAGACGGAGAAGATTATTGTGGGAAAGCCGGACCGTATCCGGCTCATCATTATGGCGGTGCTGGCCAACGGCCATGTGCTGCTGGACGATCTCCCAGGCGTGGGCAAGACCACCCTGGTCAAGACCATCTCCCTGGCCCTGGGCTGTCAGTTCGGCCGCATCCAGTTTGTTCCCGACATGCTGCCCAGCGACATCATCGGCATGAAGATTTTCAACCAGAAAACGGGGGACTTTGAGCTGCGCCAGGGTCCGGTGATGACCAACCTGCTGCTGGCCGACGAGATCAACCGGGCCATTCCCCGCACCCAGTCCGCTCTGCTGGAGGCCATGGAGGAGCGGCAGATCTCCATCGACGGGGAGCGCTTCCCCCTGCCTGAGCCTTTCCTGGTGCTGGCCACTCAGAATCCGGTGGAGTCGGAGAGCACCTTCCGCCTGCCCGCCGCCCAGATGGACCGCTTTCTCATCCGCATCAGCATGGGCTACCCCAGCCCGGAGGAGGAGCGGGACATGCTGAAAAACCTGGGGGACGACATTCCCTTCCAGTCGGTGCGGGCGGTGACCAGCGCCCGGCAGCTGGTCCAGGCCCAGCAGGAAATTGCCCAGGTCCACCTGTCCGACGCGGTGGCCGACTACATCGTCTCCCTGGTCAATCTGACCCGCAGCCACAGCCAGCTGGTGATGGGGGCCAGCCCCCGGGCCTCCCGGGGGCTGTACCGGGCGGCCAAGGCGTGGGCCGCCATGGAGGGCCGGGACTTTGTCACGCCGGACGACGTGAAGGCCCTGGCCCATCCCGTGCTGGAGCACCGGCTGGCCCTGTCCAGCGGGGCCCGCTTCTCCGGGGCCAGCGCCGCCGCCGTACTGGACGAGGTGCTGGAGCGGGCGGAGGCCGCCCCGGTACCCAAGGGGCCCGGCCATGGGGAATAAGCTGTCCTTCAGCCGCTCCAGCATGCTGGCCTCCCTGCCCGCCCTGGGCGTGCTGCTGCTTTGCTGTGTACTGTCTGCCTTTTTCGGCCAGGGACGGCTGGCCTTTGTTCTGATGCTGGTCTTTCTGCTGCTGGCGTCCGCCCGTCTGTGGGCGGTGCTGGCCGCCCGAAAGGTGACTGTCACGGTGACGGGGGAGGTGGGCGGCCTGTTTCCCGGGGAGAGCGCCCAGCTGGAGCTGACCGTCTGGAACAACAAATTTCTGCCCCTGGTCTGGATGGAGCTGTTTTTCCCCCTGGCCCGCAACCTGTGCCTGACGCCGGAGGACTGCCGTCCGCCGGATGACTGGGAGGCCCCTGCTCTGGCGGACGAGCGCGCATCCACCCAGCTGGTGGGGGAGAAGCGGTGCTCCTTTCTGCTGTGGTATGAGACGGCCCGGCTGCCCATTCAATGGACCGCCAACCGCCGGGGCGTCTACTCCAGCGAAGGCTGGCGCCTCCGAACGGGGGATGGCTTCGGCCTGACCCAGGTGGAATGCCCCCTGCCCCGGGAGGAGGCCCGGCGCTTTGCCGTCTATCCCAGGCTGGTGGAGGTGAGTCCCGACCTCTTTCTGCGCAACCTGTGGAACGCGGACACCGGGACCCGGGGCGTGATGGAGGACATCACAGTCATCCGCTCCACCCGGGACTATCAGGCCACTGACTCGCTGAAGCACATCAACTGGCGGCTGACCGCCCGGGGACTGCCCCTGTCGGTCAACGTGTATGAGGATATCCTGCCCAAGAGCGTCCACTTTCTCTTTGACGGGGAGAGCTTCAGCGGGGCGGAGCCTCATCTGGAGGAGATGGAGGACGCCCTGAGCATCCTGGCCTCTGAGCTGGTGCGGCTGGAGGGGGCCCAGGTCCGCTGCGGCCTGAGCCTGTGCCGGGGGCAGGGGGGACCCGCCGTCAATTTGTTCGCCGCCTCCAGCGTCACCGAGGATTTGCTGTGTGCCCTGGCCGCCTATCAGCCGGAGGAGGAGAAGCGGGACGATGAGAGCGGCAGAATAGTGGACCAGCAGCCTGTCTTTGACGCCGCTCCTCTGCTGGAGGCCGCCCGGGGCGTGGGACGGTTTTACTACATCGTTTACAGTGCCGGCCAGCTGGCCGGCCGCACCCTGCTGACCCGGCATCTGGACCACTCCTGCGCCAGCGTGCTGACCTATACGGAGGGAAAGCCCTTCGGGGAATATGAGACGGTGTGCCTGCGCCGCCTGAAGGAGGATGGCCATGGATAACCGGACTGTGGTGGGCGCGCTGTCCATTCAGCTGAACGCGGCCTGTATCCTGTGCACCCTGATTTACTGGTTTTCCCAATCCGAGCTGGGGCGGATCGGCCCCTACCCCTTGGTTCTTCTGGTCTACGGCCCCCTGCTCTATGGCCTGGACCGCCTGTTTCTCCGCCGGGAGCGCACCCTGCGGGATTTGGTGCTGCTCAATGCCGGCGCTGGGCTGGCTTTCTTCGCTGTTCTGGTGCCCCTGGTGGGCTGGGGCCGCTGGGGATCTCTGATTTTCGCCGGCCTGGCCTGTCTGTGGCTGACGGTTCAGGCGGCCCAGCTCTCCCTGTCGCCTCCGGCCATGTCCAAAATGATTCTGTTTTTGGATGGAAGCCTGGTGCTCCTTCTCCTGTTCACCGCTTACGGGGCGGCTGTCCAGGTTCCCGCGTTCCAGTTTCTGCCAGCCTGCGTGGGCTGTGCCGCCAGCCTGCTGGGGCTGATGCTCCGCCGGCTGGGCGGCGGACTGGGCGCCAAGGGCTGGGGCTTTATCGCGGGGGCGTTTCTGGCCGTTCTGGCCCTGGTGTGCCTGCTGGTGGGCTTTGCCGCCGCCCCGGCGGGCCAGGGCGTGGTGGTTTTGTGGAACACGCTGGCCGCGGCGGTCCAGTTTATTCTCAGCCTGCTGTGGCAGCTGCTGGTCTGGCTCTCCAGTCTGATCCCAGCGCCCGAGACAGTGGGCGAGCTGGAGCCCCCGCTCCAGGCTGAGCTGCCGGAGGCTCAGGAGCCGATGGCCCAGTCCAACCCTGTTTTGGTGGCCCTGACGGCGGCTCTGGCCATTGCGGGGGCGGTATTCCTGCTTGTTCTGGCTCTGCGTGCGCTGGGCCGGCTCCGTGTGGGCGGGCGGACCGCGGTGGTCAGAGTCCGCGCCAGCCGCCGGCGCGTCTCCCTGCTGAAGGGACTGGCCCGTCTGATTGCCGCTCTGGCGGGCGGGCTGCGCCTGCGGATGTACCTGTTCCGCATCCGGAACACCCCGGAGGGACTGTTTTATCTGCTGGTCCGCCGGTGCCGCACCGCGCCATGGCATAAGCGGCGCGGGGAGACGCCCCGGGAGTTTCTGCTCCGGCTGCGGAGCAGCGCGCAGACAGACCCGGAGCTGGCTTCTGCGCTGGACGGACTGATTCCCGCGGTGGACCGGGCCCTGTACGCCCCGAAGGAGAAGCCCGCCCTGTTCCCCCAGGCCCGGCTGGTCCGCCGGCGGGTTGGGGCGTCGGTACGCCGGCAGTTTCTTCGGGAGGGACTGTCCCGGGTGAAAAAACGGCTTCCATCCGGTGGTTGACAAACGGGGCCAACTGTGGTAAAGTTGGCATACTGCCAGGAAGAGGAAGAGTAGGCCGCGCTGTCCTGCCCAGAGAGCCCCCGGGTCGGTGAAACGGGGGAGAGGCGCTCGGCTGAATACACCTTGGAGCAGCCGCCTGAACCGCCGGAGGGAACGTCCGGCCCAGTAGGGGACAGGCCGGGGGCGCCCGTTACCGCGCCGGAGTCCCGCACTCCATAAGGCCCGCCGCCGCGAGGAGCGGGCGAACCAGAGGTGGTACCGCATATCCATGCCCTCTGTCCGGATTGCCGGATGGAGGGCGTTTTTCTGTTTCCCGTAGGAGGAATCTCTGCATGTCAAAAAAGCAATATGGTCCGTTGTGCGTATTTCTGGCCGCTGTGCTGTACAGCATCGGCGGGCTGTGCATCAAGGTGATCCCCTGGGGCGGCATGGCCATCAACGGGGGACGCACCGCCATCGCCCTGGTGGTGATCGGGGGCTATCTGCTGGCGGTCAAGCACCCTCTGCGCTTTAACCGCTGGGTAGCCCTGGGCGCTTTATGCATTTTCTTCACCAACACCCTGTTTTCCCTGGCCAACAAGATGACCACGGCGGCCAACGCCATTGTCCTCCAGTTCACCGCCCCGATCTTTGTCATTTTGTTCTCCCTGCTGTTCTGGCACAAACGGCCCCGGCGGCTGGATGTGCTGGCCTGCGCGGTGGTGTTCGGGGGCGTCATCTTTTTCTTTGTGGACAGCCTGGAGATGGGGGGCGGTCCGGGCAACCTGCTGGCTCTGCTGTCGGGGGTCACCTATTCCGGGGTGTTCCTGATGAACGCCATGCCTGACAGCGACGGCATCTCCTCTGTATTCTGGGGGGACGTGCTCTCCGCCGTCACCGGACTTCCCTTCCTGCTGGTGGAGACCCAGTTCACCTCCACCGCCCTCATCAGCCTGACGGTGCTGGGGGTATTCCAGGTTGCGGTGGCCTTCATCCTGCTGACCGAGGGGCTGAAAACCACCCCGCCGGTGACGGCCAGTCTGGTCTCCGGCATCGAGCCGGTCCTCAACCCCATCCTGGTGGCCGTCTTTTACAAGGAGGCGGTAGGCTCCTTCGCCCTGATCGGCGCGGCCATTGTAGTGGCCGGCGTGGTGGGGTACAATATTCTCCAGGGCCGGCAGACTGCCCGGACAAACGGATAATCCTCCCAATCGGGATTGAAATGAAAACAACATGTAAGGAGTAAGATTGATGACCTGCTACGAAGAATTGAAAGCGCGCGGACTGATCGCCCAGGTGACGGACGAGGAGGAGATCTCCAAAATGGTCAACGAGGGGAAAGCCGTCTTTTACATCGGCTTTGACCCCACCGCCGACTCCCTCCATGTGGGTCACTTCATGGCACTGTGCCTGATGAAGCGGCTCCAGATGGCGGGCAACCGGCCCATCGCCCTGATCGGCGGGGGTACCGGCTATATCGGCGACCCCTCCGGCCGCACCGACATGCGGAACATGATGACCCCCGAGACCATCCAGCACAACTGCGACTGCTTCAAAAAGCAGATGGAGCGCTTCATTGAGTTCGGCGAGGGCAAGGCCCAGATGGTGAACAACGCCGACTGGCTGCTGAAGCTCAACTATATCGACCTGCTGCGGGAGGTGGGCGCCTGCTTTTCCGTGAACAACATGCTCCGGGCCGAATGCTACAAGCAGCGCATGGAAAAGGGCCTGTCCTTTCTGGAGTTCAACTATATGATCATGCAGTCCTACGACTTTTACTATCTGTACCAGCACTACGGCTGCAACATGCAGTTCGGGGGCGACGACCAGTGGTCCAACATGCTGGGGGGCACCGAGCTGATCCGCCGGAAGCTGGGCAAGGACGCCTACGCCATGACCATCACCCTGCTGCTTAACTCCGAAGGGAAGAAGATGGGCAAGACCGCCAAGGGCGCCGTGTGGCTGGACCCCAACAAAACCTCCCCCTACGAGTTCTACCAGTACTGGCGCAACGTGGGGGACGGGGATGTGCTCAAGTGCCTGCGGATGCTCACCTTCCTGCCCATCGAGCAGATTGACGAGATGGACAAGTGGGAGGGCAGCCAGCTCAATCGGGCCAAGGAGATCCTGGCCTACGAGCTTACCGCTCTGGTCCACGGGGAGGAGGAGGCCAAAAAGGCCCAGGACGCCGCCAAGGCCCTTTTTGTAGGAGGCGGGGACACGAGCAATATGCCCTCCACCACCCTGACCGATTCCGACCTTACGGATGGCTCCATCGGCATTCTGGACCTGATGGTCAAGTGCAGGCTGGCCCCCTCTAAAAAGGAGGCCCGCCGTCTGGTGGAGCAGGGCGGCGTCACCGTAAATGAGGAGAAAATCTCCGACGTGAATACCGCCTATACCGCCGGTCAGCTGTCCGGCGACGGCCTGATGATCCGCAAGGGCAAAAAGGTATTCCACAAGGTCAGTCTGTAAATCTTCAAAAAGAGACGCGCTTCGGA
>CAJFVL010000006.1:0-8555 GCA_904420465.1 uncultured Clostridium sp. | reverse complement strand
CTTCTGTCCGAAGCGCGTCTCAGCTTGTCGAAAAAGCCCTCCCGCAGGGAGTTCCTGCGGCCGCAGCGGCAGGAATAAAATTTAATCCGTCATTTCCGGCGGCGTGTACGTCGGAAATGACTCATCTCACGCAATTTGATTCGACAATTTCTCAAGAAATCGAGAAACAAATTGCGTGCAGCCCTTCTCGAAAAAGTGGCTTGCCACTTTTTCGACAGTCCCAGACGCGCTTCGGACTTCTGCCCAAAGCGCGTCTTGCTGTCTGTTAAAAACCGCCCAGCTCCCGGATCACCGCAGAAGCCAGAACCAGTCCCGCCGCTCCGGGGACAAAGGAGATGGAACCGGGGGTGTCCCGCCGGGCGGAGGAGGGAGGACGGGTGCCCGGCTGCGCCGGAGACTCTGCCTCCGCGGATCGGAGGGGGATACGGGGCTCCTCCCGGGACCAGACCACCTTCAAGTGATGGATTCCCCGCTTTCTCAGCTCCTTGCGCATCACCCGGGCCAGGGGACAGCCCGCCGTTTTGGAGAGGTCCGCAACCTCGAAGGCGGTGGGGTCCAGCTTGTTCCCGGAGCCCATAGCGCTGATAATCCTGACCTGTAAGGCTGTACACCTTGTTACCAATTCCAGCTTGGCAGCCACCGTGTCAATGCAGTCCACCACATAGTCATACTGTGTCAGGTCCACCTCATCCGCGTTCTGAGGCAGGTAGAACATTCGGATGGCCCGCACCTGACAGGCCGGGTTGATATCCCGGACCCGGTCCGCCATCACCTCCGCCTTTGGCCGGCCCAGCGTGGAGCGGAGGGCTGCGATCTGCCGGTTCAGGTTGCTCTCGGACACGGTGTCGTCATCATAGAGGTGCAGCGTACCGACGCCCGCCCGGGCCAGCGCCTCCACACAGAAGCCGCCCACGCCGCCCACACCAAAGACAGCCACCCTGGACCGGGCCAGCCGTTCCAGAGGCTCGTCTCCCACCAGAAGGCGGGTGCGAATCCAGGGATCAGACATCTTCGATTCCTCCTGTTTTATGGCAGTCCCGGTCCGGGCTGCATCAGCTGTTTGGTGGAGGCGTACAGCGCCGCGCCGTCAAACTGCTGCAGCCGTGCTTCCGGAACGCCGAGCGGTTTTGATCCTGTTCTTCTCCGGATTGCCGGACTTCACTTCCACATCAGCTGCTTGTCCGAGGTGTACAGGAGGGCGCCGGGGGTCTCCCAGATCAGGGTCAGCTCCGCCCCCATCGACTCGGCCAGGGCCATGCCCTCCTCCACCTCCTCCGGACGGAACAGGTAAACCGCCCGGTCGTTGTCCTCCGGGGCGTAGCAGTCCTGGGGGTTGATATAGCCCAGAACATGGCCGACCTCGCCGTACCACGCGGCGCTGATCACCTTGCCGTCGGTGTACCCGGCGGCCATATTGGCAAAGTCCCACCGGCCATAGAGCAGCTCAAAGTCAAAGTCCATCAGGGCCTCGCCCACCATGGACCAGGTGTTGTCCGGCCGCTGGAGGGCGGTGCGCACATTGCCGCTGTAGCTGACGTGCAGGTTGCCCAGGGAGAGCAGGCACAGGCAGAACAGCACCAGCTGCCGCCCCCGCCCGGCCAGCAGGGAGGCGGCGGACAGGGCGACCAGCAGATACCACAGGAACAGATAGACCCCCCGGATCTCGATATCCAGCACCAGACTGCTGGACAGCACCGCCAGCAGGCTGAGGACGCACAGGGCCAGCAGGACATCCAGCGGCGCGCGCTCCCGGGCCCTGTCCCCGCCCCGGAGCTGCCGCCGGGCGGCGTTCCACAGGGCCAGCAGCACCGCCCCGATGGAGGTCAGGCTGAACAGGGCAATGAACCAGCCGGGGTCATAGGTGTCCCAATAGGACAGCCCGGTGATCTGGGCCACGGCCTCGGCCGCCCGGTCCAGCTGCCGGGACAGCCGGTCGGGGGAGAGGGGCTCCACCGAGCCGTAGATGGTGGTGGAGGGAATGGAGAGGGCGCGGATCAGCAGCAGCCCGGCCAGATTGGCCGCCGCATACCCCAGCGCCCGCACGGTGGGCCGCCAGCTCCGGCCGGCTGCCCCCAGCAGCATGGCCAGCACCCGCAGCCCCTCGAAGGCCAGCAGGGGGAGGACCATGATGCAGGTCTGCCGCAGGCTCTGCATCCCGCAGGCAAAGCTGAGGAGCAGGCCCAGGGGAAAGGAGAGGCACAGCAGACCCTTGCCCCGGAACAGCCCGCGGAGATAGTCCCCCCACACCACCAGGGCGGTCAGCAGATAGCAGGCGTAGTAGCTGGCGATCACAAACAGCAGCTGCCCCTCCACCTTGTAGTGCAGATCCATAGCCAGGGCGGCGGGCACCAGAGCCATCTCGGCAGCCAGAACCTGGGTACAAGAAAGAAAGGGGCGGAGCATCCACCACAGGGCCAGGAGAAGAAGCAGAGTCATTATGGAGGTGGCCAGGGCCATGGCCAGATTCATGCTGCCCGTCAGGCCGTAGAACAGGGCGGCCAGCACCGGCGTGGCAATGACATAATACTGATTTCCGTAAACCCATCCCTGGGGAAACAGGCGCTTCTGTTCCCAGATGTACCGGGCGATCAGGGTGTCGCTGTAGGCGTCCGCGTCCAGGAACCAGGGCAGCCCCGCAAAGTTGATGATGGCAAAGGCGGACAGATAACCGGCCAGCAAAGCAAAAAGAAGAACGAACCAGATCCGGTTTTCCTCCTTACCACTGACTCTCACAAAGTACGCCCCCCAGACGGATATCCGCAGGCTGAACGGTGTGCCTGCCCTTCTATTTTATCTTAAAGCAGTTGAAGAGATTTTGCAAGCACAGGGATGGAAGATATCCCCATAAAATGCAGGTTTGGGAGGATGTCAAAGCTTCTTTGCTTGCGGGCAAAGGCTGGCAATGATAAAATAAGCGCTGCATAACCGCGTTTCTCTGCGGACTGCCTGCACGGCAAGCGCACTCATCCATTTTGAAACCGGGGGGATACAAGTGAGACACAGCAGGAACATTGGGGTCGGCGACCACATCGCCGCCGCCCGGAAGCGGGCGGGAATGACACAGGAGGAGCTGGCCGGCCGTCTCCATGTGACAAGGCAGACCATCTCCAACTATGAGAGCATGCGCTCCCAGCCGGATATTCAAATGTTGATGCGGCTGGCGGACTGCCTCCACGTTTCAGCAGAGGAGCTGATCTATGGAACCAGGCCGTCGGCGGGCCGGAGTACGCCCGGATTCTGGGGCGGCTTTTGCAAGGCACTTGGCGCCGTGGTCTACATTGCGGGGGCAATCTGCGGTATCCAGTCCGGCAGCGGGGCGGTACCCGTTGGAGACAACATGGTGGGCTGGGGATTTGCCCTGGAGAACGCCCTGCCGGTCTGGGCGGGCGCACTGATTTGCGGAACGGTCCTTCTGACGCTGAGCCGCATCCTGTTCCTTCTGGAGCAAAGGGAGGAGGACGGCGCAGGGACGGGGGACTGACCTGGACAGACAGACCACAAGGGCCCGCTCCGGTGGAGTGAGCCCTTGTTTTTTTGGCCAAAAGATATAAAGGATTTTTACTTGACAATACAGCTCATGTCATACAGTCCGGGTTTTTCCACCCCGGCCATAAATTTGGCGGCGGCCAGGGCCCCCTGGGCGAAGATCTCCCGGGAGAGGGCAGTGTGCTTGATCTCCATCACCTCGTCGTGGCCGGCGAAGATGATCTCGTGCTCCCCCACAATGGTGCCGCCCCGGACGGCGGAGATGCCGATCTCCTTTTTCTCCCTGGGACGGCGGACCGAGTGGCGCTCGAAGACATACTCCGTCTCGTGGCCGCAGGCAGAGGCCGCCGCGTCGGCGATCATCAGGGCGGTGCCCGAGGGGGCGTCCACCTTGCGGCGGTGGTGTCGCTCCACGATTTCAATGTCGCAGCTGTCCCCCAGGACGGCGGCCGCCTTCCTTACCAGCTCCAGCAGCACGTTGATGCCCAGGGACATGTTGGCCGAGCGGAAGATGGGGACCTCCAGGGCGGCCGCCCCAATCTGGGCCACCTGCTCCGGCGAGTAGCCGGTGGTGGCCAGCACCAGGGGAGTTCCGGTGCGCCTGGCGTACTCCAGCAGGCCGTCCAGAGCCGCGGGGGAGGAGAAGTCGATGACGGCGTCCGCCCGCGCCTCCAGCAGGGCTGGGGAGGAGTAGACCGGAAAGTCCCGGTCACTGGAGCCCAGGATGTCAAAGCCGGCGGCCACCTCCACCTCCGGATCGGCGGCGCACAGCCGCTCCACCACCCGGCCCATGTGGCCGCTGCAGCCGGAAATGACAATCTTCACCATGGGAATCACTCCTTTTTATCCTTTGCTTGGGGACTGAGCGGGACCCATCCGCGCCGCTCACGACGGCTCGGGCGCTTCATGGTATCACGCCTCGCCACGCTCGCGGCCGGGTCGCCTTCCCTCCGACTCGGGACACAAACATCCGGGCCTGCGGCCCTCCTTGGTTTGTATCCCTCGCTCCGGTCCAGGCTCCCCTGCTCGCGGGCTCGGGCGCTTAAAGCAGCCCCATCCGCTCCAAAGAAGCCTTCAGGACGGCCAGATTCTTCTCCGAGATCTCGCACAAGGGCAGGCGCAGGGTGCCGGCATCCATGCCCATCAGGTTCATGGCGGCCTTGACGGGGATGGGGTTGACCTCGCAGAACAGGGCGTCGATCAGGTCCATGTACTGGATCTGCAGCTTGGAGGCCGCCTCGAAGTCATTTTCCAGACACAGGTGGCTCATCTTCACCATCACCTCGGGGATGATGTTGGAGGCCACCGAGATCACACCCTTGGCCCCCAGGGACATCATGGGCACCACCTGGTCATCGTTGCCCGACCAGATGTAAAAGTCATCGGGGCAGAGATAGCGGGTGTGGGCCAGGAGGGAGAAGTTGCCGCTGGCCTCCTTGACGCCGTTGATCTTGGGGTTTTCGGAGAGCACCTTGTAGGTCTCGGCGGTAAAGGAGACCCCGGTGCGGCTGGGCACATTATAGAGAATAATGGGCAGCTCGGTGCGCTCGGCGATGTACTCATAGTGGCGGATCAGGCCGGTCTGGCTGGCCTTGTTGTAGTAGGGGGTGACGTGGAGCAGGGCGTCGGCCCCGGAGTCCTCCGCGTGCTGGGACAGGTAGACGGCGGCGGAGGTATCGTTGCTGCCCGCGCCGGCGATGACCTTGACCCGGTGGTTGACCCGCTTGACGCAGAACTCCACGGCGGCGATGTGCTCCCGGATAGACATGGTGGCCGATTCGCCGGTGGTGCCGCAGACACACACCGCGTCCACACCGGCCTCGATCTGGGCGTCGATCAGCCGGCCGAAGGCGTCGTAGTTGATGATTCCGTTCTGGTCAAAGGGGGTGGCAAGGGCGGGGCAGGAGCCGGTGAAAACTGGAGTTCGCATAGATGAAACACCCTTTCTAGTCGATCCATTCAATGGGTTCTTTCAGGTTGTGGGCGGTGCGGATGCGCTGTTCAAGGTCCGCATACAGGTCCAGCCCTCCCTTTGTATCGGGGGGAGGGAGGAGGGGGACCGCGTCTTGAAGCGTCCCGCAGCCGCCCAGATAGAGGTCCATGGCCGTGTAATAGTAGGGCCAGCTATGGGACTCCAGCGCCGCCGCCGTCATATTGTCAAGGGAGGCGAAAAAGTCCGCTTTCTGCTCCACGCGGAGGCTGGCCTCCTCGTAAGAGACACCCAAATACTCCACCAGGAGCCATTTGATCAGCTCACAGTAGCTGCGCTGATTGACGATGACGGTGTCCGTTCCGTCTGATAAAACGACGTTGTCCCTCAAGCCCTGTGGTCAATGTAGCCCTCGGCGCACAGCAGCTCGGCCAGCAGGACGGCGCCGCCGGCGGCCCCCCGCAGGGTGTTGTGGGAGAGTCCCACAAACTTGTAGTCATACTGGGTGTCGGGGCGCAGGCGGCCCATGGAGACGGCCATGCCGCCCTCCAGCTCCCGGTCCAGCTTGGCCTGGGGCCGGTCGGGCTCCTCGAAGTAGTGGATGAACTGCTTGGGGGCGGAGGGGAGCTCCAGCTCCTGGGCGCGGCCCCGGAAGCCGGCCCAGTCGGCCTTGATCTGCTCGATGGAGGGCTTCTCCCCCTGGAAGGAGACAAAGACGGCGGCGGTGTGGCCGTCAGAGACGGGGACGCGGATGCACTGGGCGGTGATGGAGGGGCCCTCGGCCTTGACAATCCTGTCGCCCTGGACCCTGCCCCAGATCTTCAGGGGCTCCTGCTCGGATTTCTCCTCCTCGCCGCCGATATAGGGGATCACATTGTCGATCATCTCGGGCCAGCGCTCGAAGGTTTTGCCCGCCCCGGAGATGGCCTGGTAGGTGCACACCAGCACCTTGTCGATGCCGTACTTCAGCAGGGGGTGCAGGGCGGGGGCGTAGGACTGGATGGAGCAGTTGGACTTCACCGCGATGAAGCCCCGGCTGGTGCCCAGCCGCTTTTTCTGGGCGGGGATAATCTCCAGGTGCTCGGGGTTCATCTCGGGGACCACCATGGGCACGTCGTCGGTCCAGCGGTGGGCGGAGTTGTTGGACACCACGGGGCACTCGGCCTTTGCATAGCGCTCCTCCAGGGCGCGGATCTCCTCCTTCTTCATATCCACGGCGCAGAATACGAAGTCCACCATTCCGGCGATTCTTTCCACATCTCCCTCAGCGTCCATTACCACCAGATCCTTGGCCTCCTGGGGAATGGGAGCGGTCATGGCCCAGCGGCCGCTTACCGCCTGCTCATAGGTCTTGCCCGCCGAACGGGGGCTGGCCGCCACCACGGTCAGCTGGAACCAGGGGTGGTTTTCCATCAGGGTAACAAAGCGCTGCCCCACCATGCCCGTTGCGCCGATCACGCCGACTTTGTACTTTTCCATTTCAAACAACCTCCCAATTCGGCCCGAAGCCATTGTATGACAGGACCAAAAAATAAATGAATTCAGATCTGGAGAAACTGAACGGGGCCGCCGACAAAAAAATAAATCAGCGGCTTTTCAAGCGGCTGATTTTGTACTATAATGTCGTTTGTGGCCCGTGGGGACACGCCGGCACATATTCCAAAAGCAGACAGCGCTCCACCAGGCCACCTGGTGACAGCCGCAGAGCTGTTCGCCCGGCGGCCAGGACCCGCTCCTCCGGAGGAGAGAATCCTTCGGCAGCCTTCCCTTTGGGCGTGGCTCATGCGGGGCCCGGACCCCTGACCACACTTACTGATGTAAGCCGCGACCTCTATCCTGCATGAATTTTAGTTAATCCTATCATGTTTCCTGGTAGGTGTCAAGAGCGCGGACCGGATGAAATAGAGAAAAGGAGCACACCATGACCAGAAGATTTATGCAACTTGCCGCCACTTTCCTTGCAATTATTTTGTGCCTTCCGGCGGTCCGGACACAGGCGGCAGGCAATGGGGACGAGGTGATCATTCGGGTGGGACTGGCCTCCTCCTCCAGTCACAACGAGCTGGGGCAGATGGAGGCGGCCCACCTGCAGAATGCCAGCGGCTATGGAGCTGGCTTTCGCTTTGGATACTACGACGGGGATCTGAACTTTGTGGAGCTGGGGCGCACCGGGTCGGATGTGGACCAGATCGCCATGCTCAAGACACAGAACCTCTACTATGGATATGACACCGCCCAGGGGAGAACCACCTACTCCTCGGCCATCTCCAGCGACGTTCTGGTGGGCTGCTACCACATCCTGGTGGGGGATGGGTACTCCTCCTATGACCAGGCCGCCGACGAGGCCGCCCGCTATGAGGACGGCTTTGTGGCCTGGATTGACGGGGAGTATCAGGTACGCACGGGGGACTACCCCGACCGCTCCGCCACGGAAGAGGCCATCGCATCCCTGGGATACGGAGAGGTGGTGGCCACCAGCGGCTACGGCATTGTGGTGGTGGAGACAGGGACGGACCATATCCTCTTCCAGTTTGACGAAGGGGAGGGGAGCGCCCTTGCCGTTCTGCCCGACGTCACCGGGGCGGACGACCCTCAGACCTGGTTCCGCGGCTTCAAGTACCGGGGCGGCTTCCGCTACCAGCGCCTCACCAGCGCGGGGGACCTGACCGTGGTCAACGTACTGGGTCTGGAGGACTACGTCAAGGGCGTGGTGTGCTATGAGATGGGCCGGGAATGGCCGCTGGAGGCCCTGAAGGCCCAGGCTATCTGCGCCCGGACCTACGCTCTGGCCAATTTGGGCACCCACGAGAGCCTTGGCTTTGATGTGTGCAACACCGATTACTGCCAGGTTTACCACGGCACCGGAAGCGGCCGGGAGGACTACGGCCCCAGCGACACCA
Organism: uncultured Clostridium sp.; assembly: GCA_904420465.1. Taxonomy (GTDB): domain Bacteria; phylum Bacillota; class Clostridia; order Oscillospirales; family Oscillospiraceae; genus Lawsonibacter. The sequence goes on along the minus strand of CAJFVL010000006.1, from coordinate 239 downwards.
GCGACCAGGCGGTGGAGGAGACGGCAGGCCAGGTGCTGTGGTACGAGGACACCCTGGCCGAGACATTTTATTCCTCCAGCCACGGCGGCGCCAGCGAGAGCGCCTATTATATCTGGGGCACCAACATGGAGGAGTACCCCTACCTGTGCGGGGTGGAGGACCCTTATGAGCAGCTGGTGGCCGACAGCAACACCTACTCCTCCTGGACGGTGACCTACACCGCCGACGAGCTCCAGTCC